>NZ_NAAD01000035.1 GCF_002093115.1 Geothermobacter hydrogeniphilus
AAAATGGAGCTGGGATATGGGCCGAACGCGCGGATTTGCAGCCAGTTCATGGATAATCCGACAACCTCCTGGTGAGGTTGAGGGCGCTGAGCAGCCAGGGCAGAGTCGGGCTTGATGCCAGGGTCTCCGCCAGTGATTGAACCTTCTGCCGTTCACTGCCGTCAACCGCGGGGAGGCTGGCCAGTACCCCGCAGGAAGCCAGGGAAGCGAGGGCGTGAGGCGCGTTCTGTTGCGCCTGATCGGGAGTTTCGGGCATGCCGCAGAGGATGATGCCGGTTGTCGGAATCTCCATGGTACGGGCGGCAAAGGTCGTCAGCAGGGTATGGTTGATGGTGCCGAGTTCGGTGCGGGCGACCACCAGCAACGGGAAGCCGAGTTGCTTCACCAGGTCGGCGACCAGCAGGCCACCGGCCAGGGGGGCCATCAGGCCGCCGGCCCCTTCAATGATCATAAAGTCGCATTTTGTAGCTGTAGAATCAACAGCTTCTGCTATTTTGTTGAAGTCAATTCTACGGTTTTCCAGCTTCGCCGCCTGGTCCGGTGACAGGGGAGCGGAGAGACGGTAGGGGGAAATGAGGTCATCGGTTTCAGAACTGCCGGCGGCCCACTTCAACAGGCCGGCATCAGGGCCGAGGTCGGCGGGATTGGCGACGCCGGATTCAACCGGTTTGCAGACCCCCACGCGCAACCCCCGTTCGGTCAGGAAACGGGCCAGCCCGGCCGCCACCAGGGTTTTGCCGACACCGGTATCGGTGCCGGTGATGAAAATGCCCCGCCGTTCAGCAGCAGCCAGCAATTTCCATCTCCCCGTCCTGAAACATCTGCAGGTCAATTTCACGGTTGCGGCCGCTGGTGGTCAGGTAGTTGCCGACCATGGTGCCGCTGGCTCCGGCCATAAAAATCCAGGACTGGTACTCGCGAAGATTGGGTTCCCGTCCACCACATACACTGATGGTCCGGTCGGGCATCAGGTAGCGGAACAGGGCAATAATCCGCAGACAGTCCATCGGTGAGAGCTGGCGCCTGCCGGCCAGCGGCGTCCCCTCAATCGGATTGAGGAAGTTGATGGGGATCGAGTCGACCTCAAGTTCGCGCAAGGTGAGTCCGAGTTCAACGCGCTGCGACAGCGACTCGCCCAGTCCGAAAATCCCCCCGCAACAGACTTTCATTCCGGCGTCCTTTGCCACTCGCACGGTCTGGACGTCGTCTTCATAATCGTGGCTGGTGCAGATTTGTGGAAAGTAGCTGCGGGCGGTTTCGAGATTGTGATGATACGTGACACACCCGGCTGCAGCCAGCATGTCCGCTGTTTCCCGGTCAAGAATCCCCAGCGACGCCGAGGGTGCGATACGGGTCTCTTCACGGATGCGCCGCAATGCGGTGAGGATCTGCTCCATCTCCCGACCGGGTGAAATACGCGTTCCCGAGGTGACGATGCCATAGCAGTGGGACCCTTCACGCTCCGCCTGTCGTGCCCCGGCAAGAATTTCGGAGACCGGTTTCAACTCGTAGACCGGGGTGTTTGTCTGGTGGTGGGCGGACTGGGCGCAGAACGCGCAGTTCTCCGGGCAGCGACCGGACTTGGCATTGATGATTGAGCAAAGTTCAGCGCGATTGCCGAAATGACTTTCCCGCAACCAGTGGGCACCGGCAAAAATTGCGCTCAGTTCGGCTCCCCGGGCGGAGAGTATGCCCAGGGCTTCTTCCTCGGTCGGGCATTCTCCATCCTTGCAACGTTCGGCCAGTTTCCACCAGTTATTGATGTTCATCCCGCTCATTTTTCTCTCCCGGTTATCTCGCATGAATTGGCTCAAAATACCCATGGACCACTTGGCTGTCAACCACAGACTGCATTGCGGTTGACAGCCAAGTAGGGAAATTACCATTTTTGTACGCATATTCTCACATCTTATTGACAGCTTGCCTCGGGAGTGTTAGAACACTATTTCATTTTCTACCCTGAAAACAGGGCATTGTCTTTGAATAAGGTTCATTTCATGGGGTTGGATTCATGGTTAAAAAACTGATCGGAAAAAAACTCAAAGCAACACGGTTGAAGAACGATATGACCATTCAGGAGTTGGCCGAAGCCTCCCGCGTCTCGTCCAACATGATTTCCCGTATCGAACGGGGATTGACCATCCCGTCCGTGGAAATACTGATGAAACTGGCGGGTGCCTTCGGCATGAGTATCAACTATTTTGTCGAGGAGGCCGAACGCGGCAGCACCATCGTTCACACTCGCAAGGGGCAGGGCGAACCGATTTTCTTTTTTGAAGACAAGCACCAGATAACCAGTCTGACCCAGGGTCTTCGTGATCCCGGGTTTGCGGTGTTCTATGACACTCTTGAAGAGGGTTGCGACAGCGGTCAGGGTGGCATGGTTCACACGGGCGAAGAGTTTGCCCTGGTGCTGCAGGGACGGATGGAGTTCTTTATCGAAGAGCAGCGCTACCTGCTTGAAGAGGGGGACTCGATCGTCTTCAAGGCGTCACTGCCGCATCGCTGGGTCAACCTGCACACCGGCCGCACCCTGGTCATGTGGGTTGTTTCCCCCCCGCCTGATGTCACTCAGCCGTCAGCTGAAACAGTTCAAGCTTCTGCTGAATAAATTAATAAGTATGTTCTTGTTTTGCAGCCCGGGCTCATTTGCCCGATCAATATGGTGGCCATGAAAATTAAAAAAATTGTCGGCAAGAAATTGAAAGCAATCCGACTGAAGTCGGATATGACCATCCAGGAACTGGCGGAATCCTCCCGGGTATCTTCCAACATGATATCGCGGATTGAGCGCGGCCTGACCATTCCGTCGGTCGAGATCCTGATGAAACTGGCCAATGTTTTCGGCAAAAGCATCAACTATTTCGTCGAGGAAGTCAGTACCACTCACGAAATTGTTCATACCGCGCCCGGCGGGCGGGATACCACCGTCTATGAAGATGAACGCAACATGCTGACCGAATCATTTACCTCGGGGTTGCGTGATCCCCAGTTTATGTCTTTCCTCTGCACGATCCCTAAAGGGGGGATGAGTGGGGAAGAAAACATGTATCATCCCGGGGATGAGTTGATCTACCTGCTGGACGGGCAGCTGAAAGTAACCATCGGGCGGGAGACCTATCTGCTCAATGCCGGTGACAGCCTCACTTTCAAGTCTCATCTGCCCCATCGCTGGGTCAATGTCGGCGAGGATGACGCGCGGGTTATCTGGACACTCTCTCCCTTTACAACGATCTGATCACCATGGCTTTTTTTAAAAAAATCTTCAGCAAAAAAGACCCTCTCGTCGTTATTGAAAATGCCTATCGTCAACAGGCATGGGCCGTTGTGGTCAGCTCTGCCGCCGAACTGAGCCCTGAAACACTGGACCGGAATCCGACCGTCAGTGCCATGGTGGACGAGGCGAGAAAAAATCTTGCCGAGATGAACCTGGAGGAAGCGGCAGCTCGCTTTGCCCAGGGAGATGTCCAGGCCGGGCGCGAGCATCTCGACCTGGCGCGTCAATATGGCGCCGGGGCCGATGCGATTCAGGCCATCTTGACGCAGAACATGGATGAGTCGCCGGATATGGATACGGAATCTGTCTCGGCGACGCCCCCGAAAAATACCGCCTGTACCGATTGTGCCGGCGAACAGACGCTCCTCGAACAGGCGCAGCAGACCGATGACTGGGACCTGTTGCTTGCCGGACTTCCTGAAGAGCAGGCTGCCGCCTACCGGGCGAAATCTGACGGTTTCCGGCAGGCTCTGCAGGCCGCCTATGCCGGTCAGGACGAAGAAGCCTGTTCCCTTTTCGCTGCCCTGCCGGCTGAGGAAAGAGATGCCTCTGTCTGTTACGAACAGGGGGCCGCCCTGGCACGTCTCGGTCACTTTGACGAGGCTCTCGCATTGTTGGACGAAGTGTTGGACGAGACGCCGGATCATCGCCTGGCCCTGGATGCGCTGATGGACATCCACCTGGCCGGCCACCCGGTGGCTGGGCTCGACGAGCGATTGGACGGTATCCCGGAATCTGATCGAAATGCCGGTTTTATAGCGGCCTGCCGTGCCCGCCTGGCCTGGAAAGAGGGACGTGGTCCTGAAGTATTGGAATGCGGCGAAAAGGCTCTGGCCGCAGGGGAGGGGAGTTCTGATATCGTGGAAATGCTGGCTTTTATCTATGAGCAGCAACATCAGTATGACCGTGCTGAACAAACGCTCGGCCTTCTCTCTTCCGCCGGTTGCGGCGGCGGGGTGCATTCTCTGCTGGCAGAGTTCTGGTTGCGCCGCAGGACTCATCTTGACCAGGCCCTTGAATCCTTCAAGTCCTCCGCCAGACGGGAACCGGACAATCCCCGCTGGGTGCTGCGTATAGGCCAGGCCTATCTGGCGAGGGGGTGGCGAAAAGACGGTATCAAGCTTCTCAATCAACTTGCCGGCACCGAAGGCTTGTCGGAAGAATTGCGCGAGGAGATCCACCGCAGCCTTGAAAAGACTTGACCCCATTTTGCAAAAAAGCCAATTCCTTTGGTTGACACTTCTCCTTATGCCTGTATATTTTACATTGATTTCAGGCCGGTAGCTCCATTTGCCGGACGGCCGATGGACACGAGTCAACGTTTCCGTGACCAGACCCGAGGAGGTAAAATGAACAAGTCCGAATTGGTAGAGTCACTCGCTGAATCAAAAGATTTGACATACAAGAAATCTGAAGAGATCGTCAATCTCATCTTTGACTCGATGGCCAAAACACTGGTGGATGGCGGTCGAATTGAAATTCGCGGGTTTGGCAGTTTTGTTGTTAAGGATTACAAGGCCTACACCGGACGTAATCCCAAGACCGGTGAAATTATCAAGGTCAAACCCAAGCGTCTTCCTTTTTTCAAGGTCGGCAAGGAACTGCGGGAAAGAGTGAACACGCCTGACTGATCGTGACATCTCAAAGTACTGGCTAAGTCTTTTCACCGAAAGGCCGGGGTTTTATCCCCGGTCTTTTTTATTGTCCGGGCGGCTCAGACCTCTCTTTTTTTCGCTCCATTTTCTCCGAGGCTGCAAAAAGGGTCGCCGATACTGAAGGTTAGGGGAGGTGCGGAGTGAAAGGGGAGTCCGGCGATGCCGTAAATCGACAAGTTCCAGAGTTCCGGCCTGTTTGGCACAACTCTTGATTGCATCTCTTTATGGACGTCGTGTGTCTTCCTGCCGTCAGCGTTGAACCGTTGGGACGTCCCGCCGGTCGAGATGACTGATCGTATTGATTTCAAGCTATTGAAATGTTATTAATCTGCCGATCTGTCTTAGGTAAGGATTGAGCTGGAAGGGATGTTATGAAGAAGGTTTTGTCAGCCATTTTCAGCAGCGTTTTTTTACTGCTGATCTCAGCGCAGGTTTCCGTGGCGGTACCCACCCAGTATGGTGACACAGGCCTTTTGTCACAACCGACAGCCGAAACACTGAATGCCGGGAATATCTGTCTCGGCGTCTGGAATAATTACTCTTCGGGAAAAACCGAAGATGCGGACATCATGCCGGTCAGCATCACTCTCGGACTCGGTTCTTTTCTCGAAATGTACGGGACTTACCCGAATCTTCTCTTCAATAACGATGAAACCGTCAGCGGCAGGGGGACCGCCAATCTCGGTGCCAAGATCAGGTTCCTGGGAAAACGTTCTTCCCGCTTCAAGATGGCGTTTGAAGGCGAAGGGCGGCGGAGCATTTCTGATGACCCCAATTTTGACGGTCTGACCGATTACGCGACCCGGGTCATCGCCAGCCTCAAGCTCGACCGGGTTGGTTTCCATGTCAATGGCGGTTACATCTTTACTGATGATCCGGTCAATGTCACCTACGACAACCAGACCACCGCGGGGGCCGGCATTGAATTCTATCCCGTTGGTCGCCTGCGCATGATCGCTGAAGGAGACTGGCGTACCAATAAAATTATCGGACGAGATGACTATGCTGAAGTTTCCGTTGGATTCCAGTATTTTATCTCACCACATTTCACCCTTAATCTGGGTGCGTCAGTCGGCCTGACCGACGCAGCTCCCGACTGGCGGCTGCTCGCCGGTTTTTCCGGTTGTCAGGGGATAGGAACCTACCAGCGCCCCATCCCCAAGTTGGTTGAGCCAGCCCTGCCGGAAGAAAAGAAACCGGAAAAACCGAAAAAAGTCGTCAAGATAAAAACCCTTACCCCCCTGGTTCCGGTGGCCGCGCCGGTTGTCAAACCACTGGCCGTCACCCCGGTCAGCAAGCTGGAAGTTGCCGTACCGCCGAAAAAAGAGGTGGTGGTCCTGGAACCTTCCGAGCAACTGGTGATTCCCGATACCGAGGAACTGCAGGCTCTCAATGTTTCTCCCGTGGCGGGAGCGGCTCCTCCCATCCCGAGCAAGCCGATGATCACCAAACCCGTGGAAACGCTCGTTTACCGCAAGTTCCAGATGGACGAGTTCACTTTTGATTTTGACCAGTTCTCGCTGACCGAATCCGGTCGCAAGGCGTTGGCGGTCATCGCGGATGAACTGCGACATGATGACAAATGGTTCGTGATCCGCTTCGATGGTTATACTGACAGTATCGGGTCGGAACGCTACAATGAAAAACTCTCCCTCAAACGGGCGGTTTCGACGGCCACCGGGATGGTCGTCAATAACGGTTTTGATCCCTCCCGTATTTTTGTCAAGGGTTTTGGTGAGAGCAAACCGATTGCCAGTAATGACACTCCGGAAGGGCGGGGCAAAAACCGCCGGGTTGAGATTCTTGTTCTGGTCAAGAAGGCGGAATAGACATGAATGCGAAACTGGGTCTGGTATTTTATGGAGTGCTTACTGCCTGTCTGCTTTGCGCCTCTCTGGCCACGGCAGCCCAACCCAGTGTAGAAGACTTTTTGGGGACTCGTAAGGTTATTGCCGTTATCCCCTTCGGCCTGGGGAGCGCTGACCTCGACAAACCCGCGCGGCACATCATTGACCAGCTTGTCGAGCGTTTGAAACAAGTCGATCCCAAGCGGAAAGTCGTCCGGTTTGAGGGGTTCTCCAGCCCTGAAGGCTCGGAAGTGACCAATATCAACCTATCCATGAAACGGGCAATGGCGGTTGAAGACTACCTCCGAACCGTCTACCATCTTCCCCCAACGCGATATCTTATCGGTCTCGGGGTGGCCGGGGGAACGACTCTTGATGTTGTCGCGCAACGTCGGGTGGAGGTTGTTTTTTATGATAACCTCCTTAATATGGAAGATGCCGAGGTCGATAAGGTGATTATCGACGACAGCAAGGACTAGGGCGATCATGGTCGATCTGAATGCACTGAAAAACAGTTCTCTCTTCAAAGGAATGACCGATGCCGAGATGGCGGCCCTGGCGTCGGTCTTTCATGAAAAAGCCATGACCGAAGGGGCAACCATATTCGTTGAACAGATGCCGGGAGAAATGCTTTACCTGATTCAGTCCGGTACGGTGAAAATCTCCAAGATGCTGGCTGAAGGAGAAGAGAAAACCTTGGTCCTGCTGGGTCCCGAGGATGTTTTTGGCGAAATGGCCATCCTGGACGGCTCTCCCCGTTCGGCGACGGCCAGGGTTGCTGAAAACGCCCGGCTGCTCTGTATTAAAAAGACGGATTTCGAGGTTCTCTGTGATGAACAGCCCCGACTGGGGATGAAATTGATGCGGAATATTATCCGCGTGTTCAGTCAGCGCATCCGCGACAACAATGATGAATTTCGCGACATGCTGCTCTGGTCGCTGGGAAAAAAGAAATCCTGAACTGGAGACTGACCATGAGATTTTTGCTGCCTGTCCTGCTGCTTGTTTTGCTGCCCCTTTTCGGATGCAGCGTATCGATTGTCCCCCAGGCCGGTCGCGGTTACCAGCTCAACAAGGACAACAGTCTTACGGCAGAGAAGGAAAATCTCAAGGTCACGGTCGGAATCCAGGAGCTTGAAGTTGCCCCGTACCGCATGGTCGACAATATCACGTCGTTCAAGGTTACTCTCGATAATGGCGGAGACCGGGAACTGCTGATTCCGCTTGAATCCTTTGTCCTGGTGGATGGGGAAGGCCAGCAGTACCGACCCATCGCGCCGGCGCAAATTCAGCAGATCGTCAAAAAGGATTCCAACTACCTGATTCCCTATCCGTATGTCGGTTACTATTACCTTGAGGACAAAGAGAAGTCTTCCCGCAATCAGACCTTTGAATCGGCACGTCCCTTCTATGCGGAAAACTATCCCCAGGATATCTTTACCCAGGCCCTGCCGGTGGATGCCATCCTGCCGGGGGCCAAGATTTCGGGCCTGCTGTATTTTGTCGTTGAATTGACCAACAAGAAATCCTTTGAGCTTCGCCTCTACCTGCCGGGGACTCCATCCTCCGGACCTCCCGATTTCAGTTTTCCTTTCAGCGTTGAAAAAAACTGATCCTTTCGTTATAGTCACCCCGATTTTTACCGTGGATTCTTCCGGTTTTTATCCGCAGGAACCGATGTCGTAGTCGGTCCGGTTTCCTCTCCCTTTGTCCCTGGAATGTAAAAAGCCATGCTCCTTTTGGAGCGGGGAGGCTCTTGTCCGATGTTTGAACTGCTGTTGAACCGAGATCTGATATTCGGACTCATGGGTGGCCTGGGGCTCTTCCTGTTCGGCATGAAGACCATGTCCGAGGGGCTGCAGAAAATCGCCGGCAACAGGATGCGAAAAATTCTGTCGGCGCTGACAAACAACCGTATTGTCGGCACCCTGGTCGGCCTGGCGGTGACTGCCATTATTCAGTCCTCCAGCGCAACAACAGTTATGGTTGTCGGTTTTGTCAATGCCGGCCTGATGTCCCTGGTGCAGTCGATCGGGGTTGTCCTCGGGGCCAATATCGGCACCACGATCACCGCCCAGATCATTGCTTTCAAGGTTTCCTACCTGGCGCTGCCGGCGATCGGAGTCGGGGCCGGCATGCGGTTGTTTTCACGTCATAGAAAATGGTCCTATCTGGGTGAAATCATCCTCGGCTTCGGGCTGCTTTTTTTCGGCATGGAGACCATGAAGCATGCCTTTGACCCGATAAAAACCAGCCGGGAATTTCACCAGTTTTTCACCCTGGTGGGGGACAACCATCTGCTCGGTGTCCTGATTGGTGCGGTGATGACCGTTATTGTCCAGAGCAGTTCGGCAACCATCGGCATCACCCTCGCCCTTGCATCCTCCGGTCTGCTCAGTTTCGAAGCCAGCATGGCGCTTATTCTCGGCGAGAATATCGGTACCACGATCACCGCCAACCTGGCCGCCATAGGAACCAACCTGGCCGCCAGACGCACGGCCTTTGCTCACTTTCTCTTCAACCTGATCGGTGTCGCCTACATGCTGGCGCTGTTTCCGGTATTCATGCACCTGGTGGATAAAATCACGCCCGGAGATGCCGACTTTGTCATCCGGACTCAGCAACAGGCCATCGACTTCGGCGCCGCCATCGGCGACAAACCGTTTATCAGCCGTCACATCGCCAACACCCACACCCTGTTCAATATCGTCAACACCCTTGTTTTTCTTCCGCTGATCGGCCTGCTGGCCAAACTCAGCACCCTCTGTATCCGGGGCCGGGAGGAGGAGTTCGAATTCCACCTCAAATTTATTGACAGCAGAGTCCTCAATACGCCGCCGATCGCTCTCGGCCAGGCCAGATCCGAAACCCGGCGCATGGCCCACGTCGCCATGGAAATGGTTGATGAAACCCTTGAATTTCTCCGTGACCATGACCTGAAAAGGGTGCCGCAACTGGAAAAGCGCGAAGAACTGGTTGATCTGCTGCAGCGGGAAATAACAGATTTTCTTGTCGCCCTGTCGCAGAAGTCGATTTCCCAGGAGACATCACACCAGCTCGCATCCCTGATGCAGATGGTCAGTGATCTTGAACGGATCGGCGACCACTGTGAGAACCTCTGGCGGCTGGGGCAGAAAAAGATCGAGCAGAAAGTCGTCTTTTCGGAAACCGCCATCGGCGACATTGACAATATCGGCAACCGCTGTCGAGAATTCCTGCAGTTCGTGGTGTCCGCGCTGGAGCGGGAAGACGGCAGCGTGCTGGAAAAAGCCCTCTACCTGGAGGATCGAATCGACAGCCTGGAGAACCAGTTGCGGCAGGGACATATCTCCCGCCTCAATACCGGAGAATGCGCGGTGCCGCAGGGGCTGATCTTTATTGACATGCTGCACAATTTTGAAAAGATCGGTGATCATACCTTTAATGTCGCTCAGGCTGTCGCCGGCAAGAAATAATGCCGCAGAATGTGATATCCATCGGGCTGACGCGGAGACAAGTCGTCTTGTCCGTGTCGGCCGGTTTCGAAACGTTTCAAAAGCCGTGTCTGATTTATTGACCGGGAGGATTGGATGATCTGGAATGATGACTTTGAAACTCTGCCTCGCGAGGCAATTGAAGCCCTGCAGCTGAAACGTCTGCAGCAGACGGTGGCGAGAGTTCAGGCGACCGTGCCTTTTTACCGTGAACACTTTGCCCGGGCCGGGGTCTCCGCCGATCAGATCGGGTCGCTGCAGGACCTGAGACGACTGCCCTTCACCCTCAAACAGGATCTGCGGGACAACTATCCCTACGGTCTGTTTGCCGTCCCCCTGGAACAGATTGTCCGCATCCACGCCTCATCCGGCACCACCGGCAAGCCGACCGTGGTCGGCTACACCCGCCGCGATATCGAAACCTGGTCCGAACTGATGGCGCGTTCTTTTGCCGCAGCCGGAGCCGACAAGGGCGACGTCATTCATAACGCCTACGGATACGGGCTTTTTACCGGCGGTCTGGGCGCCCATTATGGGGCTGAACGGATCGGCGCTTCGGTCATCCCCATGTCCGGCGGCAACACCAAAAAACAGATCATGATCATGCAGGATTTCGGCTCAACAGTTCTGACCTGCACCCCGTCCTACTGTCTTTTTCTCGCCGAAGCGGCAGCGGAGGAGGGGCTCGATATCCGTAATTTCAAGCTGCGGGTCGGCATCCACGGGGCAGAACCCTGGAGCGAGAAGATGCGCGAGGAGATTGAGCAGAAACTCGGCATCAAGGCCATCGACATCTACGGCTTGTCCGAGATCCTCGGCCCCGGTGTCGGTATCGAGTGCATCGAAGCCCAGAATGGTCTGCATATCTGGGAAGATCATTTCATTCCGGAAATCATCAACCCGGAGTCCGGCGAGGTGCTGCCGCATGGTGAACACGGTGAACTGGTGATCACCACCATCACGAAAGAGGGGATTCCACTGATTCGTTACCGGACCCGGGATATTACGAGACTGCTGCCGGAACCCTGTATCTGTGGCCGGACTCACATGCGACTGAAGCGGATGAGCGGACGCAGCGACGACATGCTGATCATTCGCGGGGTGAACGTGTTCCCATCGCAGATCGAATCGGTGCTGTTCAATATCGAGGGTATCGACCCGCATTACCAGCTGGTGGTCGATCGCGAAGGGAATCTCGATACCCTGGAAGTTCAGGTTGAGGTGAATGAGAAAACGTTCTCCGATGAAGTCAAGGAGATGCAAAACCTTTCCCGGCGCATCCGGAAGGATATCAAGGATCTGCTCGGTGTCACCTGCAGCGTCCGCCTGGTTGAGCCGAAGACTCTTGCCCGCAGCGAAGGGAAGGCGGTGCGGGTCATTGATAAACGAAAATCCCTGGACTCCTGAGATCCAGCCCTGAAGCGAGGAGCATAGGATGAAAGTTCAACAGATCTCAGTCTTTATCGAAAACAAGACCGGGCGACTGGCCGAAGTGACCCGGGTGCTCGGTGGTGCCGACATCAGTATTCGCGCCCTGTCGTTGGCTGACACCTCCGACTTCGGCATTCTGCGCTTGATTGTTGATCAGACCGACAAGGCGCAGGCGATTCTCAGGCAGGACGGGTTCACGGTCAGCAAGACCGAAGTTGTGGCGATTGAAGTTCCCGACCGCCCGAAAGGCCTGAACGAGATTCTAGAAATTCTTGAACAAGCCGGCATCAATGTTGAGTACATGTACGCTTTTGTCGATCGCAGGGGAGGGCGTGCTATCATCATTTTTCGTTTTGAGGATATCGAGAAAGCCCTGGCCACCCTGCCGAAATCGGGGGTTCAGCTGATCAAAAGTGAAATTTTTCAAACCCCCTGAAGTGTGTTCCGAACTCCCCCAGACGGGAAGACAGCATCTCAATACTTGTCTCGTGGCATTCGCAACTAGTGAATGTCATAGAACTTTTCGCGCAATGCCGGGGTTGTTCCGAGACATTTTTTTGGCTTGACATTCAGAGGCCGATACATGATAATCCGCCGAGTTGGTTGACGGGGCGTAGCGCAGCCTGGTAGCGCACCTGCATGGGGTGCAGGGGGTCGGAGGTTCAAATCCTCTCGCCCCGACCATTGACCACACAGGGAAAACCTTTTATAAGGTTTTCCCTTTTTTATTGCCCGGCATTTTCCTTCACATTTGTCCGAATCTAACAAAAAACTAACGGTTTGGAGAATGGTTATTTGTGACCATTTAGGTTAGCATGTAGAGAGCGATTAATTGTCCCTCTAAATGGTGGGTTGGCAATCATGGTTGCGAACAACCTGTATTTTCGAATTTTCAGCAGGTTCGGCAGGAGTTCAGCTCTTGTTGGCGGATTGCTGTTACTCGGATTTCAGGCTTACGCACTGACCGGGCGCAGTCCGCCGCCCATCGAAGAAGAGTTTACGACCGTCCAGTACTTTGAACGTGGGACCAGATTTTATAATAATGGGCAGTTCGGCCTGGCGCTGGATAATTTTTCTCTGGCAGCCATGGCCGGCAACAGTGAGGCCGCGATCCAGGCAGGCCTGATGTATGATTTCGGGCGTGGTGTGCCGCGCAGTTTCGATGCGGCAGGACGATGGTACAGTCACGCTGCGGAAATGGGATCGGAAGAAGGTCTTTACATGCTCGGTCACATGGAAGAGTACGGCGAAGGCCGCCCGAAAAATTTTGCCAAGGCTTATCGCTGGTATGCTGAAGCCGCAGCGCTCGGGCAATCCAATGCCCAGTTTGCCCTTGGAGAATTCTACCTGAAGGGCAAATTCGTTCACGCCAGTCAACCCAAGGCCGAGTACTGGCTCTCCCTGGCTGCCAAACAGTGCCATCAATCTGCTATCGACCTGTTATTCAAGATACAACCCGCCAGGGCGGATTCACTGAAGAAGGGTTGTTGACTCCTCGGGTAAGCCTTGCTTGATTTAGGGACTTTTACAGTCTACGTCGCATAATGATCATTATGTAAACTTTGGTTTTGTTTGATGATGGCCGAGATGTTGTTACCAGTACAACTCCAAAGCGGCCATTTCCAGGTCGCCCTCCTCGCAGGATGTTACAAGATCTTTCCGCACCGCTTTGAACATAGTTTTTTTTCTTGGCGAATCCACCTCGTCATCGATACGAATAGCTCCCATCTTGCGAATCGTACTCAATCTCAACACTCCCATCAGCCTCCACCCAATAAAGCTGTATACCTATCTTGGTCACTTCGGCACAAGCATCAGCAAGGCAATCCCGCAAATATGGATTATTAGGCTGGGCAATCGCTACCTCTGCCCCTATATTTCGCGCTCTCTCTTCCAGGCATTTCACTATCGCTTTGCCAAAGTGAGTTTTAATCTGGCCGGAAGTAAACCTGTCGCGCTTCGTAACGGGTGAAGTTTTGGATCCTTTTGCACCCTTGGCCTCTACAATCAGCGTCTGGGTTCCCTTAATTGCCAAAATGTCGATTCCCTGTTGATGGCCGAGACATTGTGTGATGATTTCCCATCCACTTGATTCTAGCCATCGGGTCAGCTTCAAGACAACCTCATCTTCCGTCAACAAATTATCATCGGACTGCTCTGGCCTGTCGGTACCATTGCCACTGCAAATGGACCAATGAACAAATGGATCTTCGCCTTCAGCCAAACGACTCAGATAGAAGCCCTTCTCGCGCAACTTTTTCCGCAACACTTTCTGCCGACTTGAGTCAGAGGCATCACGGGCATTGCCCAGTTGGACTAACAGTTCATAAACATCTGGGCAATTCAGCTTGATCTTGCTGAGCAATGCCCGAGGAATCTCAACGTAATTCGGCATGAACCCTCCTCAAATCATTCAGCAGGAATATCTTCTTCCCCCAGGTCCTCGGCAATCAACCGAAACTGCTCCAGCGCCGCCTCCAGGTCCTGGGCAATCTCGGCCGCAATCACCCCGGGCTCCGGCAGGTTGTCGGAATCCTCCAGTGAGTCATCCTTGAGCCAGAAGATGTCGAGGCTGGCCTTGTCGCGGGCAACCAGCTCTTCGTAGTCGTAACAGCGCCAGCGGCCGTCCGGATTTTCTTCGCACCAGGTCGACTGGCGGATCCCGGCAGTGTAAAGCTCGACGAATTCGTCGAGGTCGCTGCGCTTGAGCGGGCTGGTCTTGAGGGTGAAATGCTTGTTGGTGCGCAGATCGTAGATCCAGAGCTTCTTGGTCCAGGGGGTTTCAGAGGCCGGTTTGCGATCGAAGAACAGCACGTTCGCCTTGACGCCCTGGGCGTAGAATAGACCGGTCGGCAGGCGCAACAGGGTGTGGACGTCGCATTCGTGCAGCAGCTTGCGGCGGATCGTCTCCCCTGCTCCGCCTTCGAACAGCACGTTGTCAGGCACGACCACCGCGGCGCGGCCATGCTGCTTGAGCAGGGTCTTGACGTGCTGGATGAAGTTGAGCTGCTTGTTCGAGGTGGTGGCCCAGAAGTCGTCACGCTCAACCGTTTCCTTCTCTTTGGCGACCTTGCCGTCCTCAGCGACAATGGTGGTGCTGCTCTTCTTGCCGAAGGGGGGATTGGTGAGGATGATATTGAAGCGATCCCCCGGATCGGCGGCCAGCGAGTCGGCGACCACCAGCGGCAGATTGCTGTCCGGTCCTGCCTGACCTTCAGGCGCAGACGTGCCGCCGATGCCGTGCAGCATCAGGTTCATGGCGCACAGCCGCGCGGTCGACTGGACCAGTTCCCAGCCCTTGAAGGTGCCCTCCTTGAGCTTTTTTCGCTCGTCCTTGGTCATGTGCGGGAAGTTGTCAACCATGCTGTCATGCGCTGCCAGCAGAAACCCGCCGGTGCCGCAGGCCGGGTCGCAGATGGTTTCGCCCGGTTTCGGCGCGATGCAGTCGACAATCGCCTGAATCAGTGGACGCGGGGTGAAATACTGCCCTGCCCCGCTCTTGGTGTCCTGGGCGTTCTTCTCCAGCAGCCCTTCGTAGGCGTCCCCCTTGACATCGGCGCTCATCACCGACCAGTTTTCCCGGTCGATCAGATCGACGATCAGGCGGCGCAGCTTGGCCGGGTCCTGGAACTTGTTCTGCGACTTGCTGAAGATCAGGCCGAGCAAGCCCTTTTCGTTGCCGAGAGCCTCCAAGGTGTGGCGGTAATGGTCGAACAGCTCGTCGCCGTCCTTTTTCACCAGCGTCGGCCAGGCGTAATCGGCCGGGACATTGCTCTTTTGGTTGTACGGCGGCCGGGTCCGCTCGTCGGCCATCTTGAGGAAGAGCAGATAGGTGAGCTGCTCGACGTAGTCGCCGTAGCTCATGCCGTCGTCGCGCAGGACGTTGCAGAAATTCCAGAGTTTTTGGACTATTGCGGCTGGAGTCATGCGTTTTTATCCTTTATTCACCCTTCCGGGGATGTTTTTTACTGATCGAAAAACCAGGGCAGTGTATAATTTTGCGTATGAGTAAAACACTTCTTACAACAAATCCACATCTCAAGAACAAGGTTGCGCGTGAGCGGGCCCTGACCCGCAACATCGAAAGCTCCTCGGCCATCGAGGGCATTCAGGTCAAGCGCGACGCTAAGACCGGGCAGTTTGTCACAACTGGATCTTTTGCCAAAGAGACCCGTGTCATCGAGAAGAAAGCTCAATAACGTCAGCAAACAGCCGGGCCATCGGTCGATAATTCTTATCCATTCCAGCCCTTACCGCCGCAAAATATTCTTCTTTGCGGCACCCGGCCATCTCGCTGAAATCAAGCAACGGCAATCCGGCCTGTAGTCCCATCAATGTTGCCAGCAGACGACCAAGGCGACCATTGCCCTCCCGAAACGGATGGATCAGCATCAACTCGACGTGAACCTCTGCCAGGGCGCGGGTGATTGCATCACGGTCAGTGAAGATGCAAGGTGTGTAGCGTTTTAGCTGCTCACGTTCGAATTCGGCCATCAAAAACGGGATAGCGTGGGCCATGGCAAAGGGAAAACCATCCTTGCCCAGGTTGACGTGACGATACTTGCCGGCCCACGGGTAAATCCGGCCAAGCCACAGGCGATGCATGGCGCAAATGTCTTGTGCAGTAAATGACTGATCGTGCCTGACCTCAGCCAGCAACTTTTCCTCGGCGAACCACAATTCGGCCGTTTCGGCAACCTCCAGCTCATCAAGAGAGGAGATGCCAAGTAGGTTTTTCAGCACCCTACCGTTGGACCCCGGTTCGTATTGGCCCTCGGGCATGCCGGAGGTATCGTAGCGATCTGATGGTGTCATGATTTCAGGTTTTATCCGGATCTCAATTCAATAACTGATTGATGATAATAAACATATTGCCTTAGGCCTTGAATCGATATCCTCCAACACTACATCCTGTCGGCCGTGTTTGGTTCCAAATTGTGATAAGTTTGTCTTTCGCTCTCAAATGCCACCATTTGACTAGCCTATAGCTTCCAGGATTCAGTTTGCCGGTCAATAATGAGCAATCGTCAATGGCAAACGTAGCCTCCATATTTCCTGTCTGGACATGAAAGTGTGGCGGCGGATGTTCATTGACATGAATTTCTATTCTTAGACCTTTGACCCTCTCCACAAGCTGCCGTGTGCGAAGCAGACTACCATCTTCCCAGACAGAAAAACTGTCGCTAAGCAACAACCAGAGGATTTTTGCTAAATCATTAAGATCCGTTGATTGAGAAATATAATCTTCAATCAACTCTGTTTCGTTCAAGATACAGTTTCCATGGTTAAGTTAAAGCGTACCGCGCCCCCCGCCTTTCCCCCGTCTGCCTGACCTTCTCCACCTGCTTCAATTCACGGATCGCGGTGTTCCACTCCCCCACCGTCAAACCGAGGGAGCCGACCAGGTCAGCGCGGGAATACTCGTGACCGGGTTCCATAACGGCCAGGATGCGTTCGACCACGGAGCCTCCATAGGTGGCAGACTCTTCGGCGACCAGGGGCAAAGGCTTCGGTGAAGGCGCACCTGCATGGGGTGCAGGGGGTCGATGCTTACGGGGGCGGGCAACCTGTCTTTTTGCCTGTACGTTTTGTGTCGCCCGAATCTGCTCCAGCAGCACGCCGGCCGGTTCATCGTTGGGGTTCTGGGGAACGAGTTTGCCGGTAAAGGCTTGCTTGAGGATTGACTGGCGCAGTTGTTCGGCGCGTTGGAGATTGGCCTCAACCTGAGTTTCTGCCTCGGCAATGATTGAGAGATGGCGTTCGACTTCGGCGACAATTCGGTGTTGTTCGGATAAAGGAGGAATTGCTACAGATGCGGCGCGTACATCCTCTAGATTCAATGTTTTCCGTGCGACTTCATGAGATTTTGATGTCATTTCCGCGACTTTAGCCGGATTCCTAAACCATATCTCAATCCAGTGGACATCAACTGCCTCGGCAATAGGGACCACCCCTACTGCTCGAGCGACATTGGCCCCTTTCAATGTTTCTGGCACCAACGCTGTTCGGCCGATTGCTCCGACAAGAGTTATTAGGAGCTCACCCCCCGCAAGCTTTGTACGTGGATATTGAGCCGCAATTTCGGGGGAGATTCTTTTGAGCCCTGAAAGATCTACTCGGCCATCACCGATATCACCGACTCGCACAAAGGGGATACCGTCTTCCACATCATCTCCTGGCTGCAGGACACCGTACGCGCAAGGCCGGTTCGCAAAATTAAGCTGCTCAACTGTCGTCCACACCCACCCCGCCGGCAAATCCGGCAGCCCATCCGTATCCGGCGCCACAGGCTCCTTGTATTTCCCCTTCCATTTGTCATTCTTGGGAACCTTGCCCTTGGCCTCCATCTTGGCCAGTTCGGCTTCTTCCCACTTCGCCCGCCGTTCTTCAAGAATCCGCTCCAGCAGCTTGTCGGCAGGTTCGATATCCGGGTTTTGTTTGCGCCATTCTTCGGTGAGCTTGCCTTCGACAGCGGCTTTGAGAACGGCGGCTTTGTAGCGTTTGAGGTTGGCCTTGACCCGCTTGAGGTTGGCGACGGCCTTGTCGAGGCGGGAGACTTGTTTTTCGATTTCGGCGACAATGTGTTTTTGAACCTCTGGTGCGAACAGGGGGATTTGAAACCGCAATAACTCCTTTGTTTCAATGCTGTTGACAGTCGTCCCCTGCTTGCTGCATTCGTTCAGAATTTCGCGATTAAAGGCCTGCAGGGCAAAGACAACATACCTTGGATCAATGCCCTCGCTAGGCACAAGCGCTTTCAAATCCTGATTAATCGTGACAGGCACGTCCACGACAGCTACTGGAAAGGTATGCCTCAAAATGCCACTTCGCGTCACAACGAGGACTGAGCCTGCTGGCAAAAGATTTGTCGTAGATTCTTCAACTGCTTTTTCGGTAATGGAATCCTCTGCCCCCTTGATGTAATCAACCTTCATATCCTTGGGCGAAACCCAGGGAATTGTTCCATTTTCCCAATAGGCTGGTACACGCTTTGATGGTGTCCCTCCCCCAAACCATCGGCCAAGGTCCTTTAAGGGAACCAAGGGCACTTCACTCCTTTTTAAACTGCTCACGATGCCAACACCTTAATTCCAATATTGCTTTCTGTAGGGGCAATTCATGAATTGCCCCTACGGATGAATTGCCCCTACGATATTTTTATACATGAATTGCCTATGATATCTTTCATACGTGAATCGCCCCAACGCACCACGTCAGGCCTCTACGACGGCGGGTTAATCCGCCTCGGATGGTTCTCGTCCTCTTCCCATCTCACCGGGTTGTCGGCAATGTACCGCCGGATACCGTCCAATTCCCGGTCGTCCCGGATGATCCGTTCGTAATAATTGCGTTGCCAGACCGGAACCCCGGGGTTATCGCGCCATTGATTGATGCGTTTGGCCGAATTCATTTTCAGGTAACCGACAACCTTTGGAAGGGTCATTGTGCGCCGAGCCAACCGGTGGGATTTGCGCATGGTGTTGTCGTCCCGTAGGGGCAATTCATGAATTGCCCCTACCTTCTGGGTCTTTTCGTTGATCACGATGACCCCGTGGATATGGTTCGGCATGACAACGAAGGCATCCACCTCGACGTCGGGAAACCTTTCCGGCAATGAATTCCAGATCGTCCCAACGCACAGACCGGCCCTATTCAAACACACGTCCCCGTTCGTGACCTCACCGAACAGACATTCCCGTTCAAACGTGCAAATTGTGATGAAATATGCACCGGCACTGCTGTAATCATAATTGCGCAATCGAATGGAACGACGGTGATGAATTTCGGCGTTAAACACGTCCCCCCCCCTGTTCATGTAGGGGCAATTCATGAATTGCCCCTACGGTATTGTCCCTACATCGGAATTACGCCGCCAATGTCTCGTTCAATTCCTCCAGAATGCACTCCAAATCCTCGCCGAAAATTTGCCACACCTTGCCGATCCCACCCTCCTGCGCAAAGGGCGCATAATCAAAATCGTCCGTCTCGATCTGCAGATTCGCCGCAATATGATCGCGGATCATCTCCAACCACTTGCGCTGCTCATCCGTAAACCGCTTACCGCTCGCCTGCTGCTGCTCAACCCAGGCGCGGAAATTGACCTGCACCTTCTCGGGAAACGGCACCAGCTCGTTCTCCTGCTGCATGGCAAAGCGCACCAGCGAGACCAGGTCGGTCAAAATATGATTGGCCGCCGCGCCGCGCACCTTACCGGCCTCCAGCTTCTGATAGGCCGCCCACAGCTCATCCGGCACGCGCTTTTCCCAACCCTGCGGGTGGGTCTGGTAGATACGCAACTGCTCGACCTGGGCGACCAGCTTTTCGGCCAGCTCACGCACATCCTCAAACCGCAGCCGCTGCTTGTAGGGTTGAGAATAGAGCACCTGCAAGGCGGTGATCTCGTCCTTGTTCTCTTCGATAAACTGCTCGAACGATGCCACCACCCCTTGGGCCTTCTCTTCGCTGAAACCGGCGAAAAGGACCGTATCGGTGCTGACCGTGTCGATAATCTGTTCGTTCCTCTTCTTGATTTCCAGCAGCAGTTCACGCAGTTCGGGATTGCAGAGCGGCTTGACCGCCTCGCCGATCATCTGTGCCGCCGCCTGTTTCCTCTGCTTATCGTCCGGCTCGCTGGTGTCAAAGAGCTTCTGTGCGCGCGTCAGGTGCTTATCCGGCTCCAACGCCTCGACCAGCTCACCATTGAACTGTTTGAGGGTCTTGCCGTCGAGCAGTTCGGTGATTTTCTGCTGGTCTTCGGTATCCAGTTTTTTCTCCATCCGCGCCAGCCGCGCGGCCACCGAGGAGACCACATCGATCTCGGTATTGCCGAAGGCAACCGCCTGCAGCAGCTTCTCGAAGCCGACATTCTTCTTGCGCTCCAGCGGCAGCGAGTCGGTCTGATCCATCTCGCAGACGCCGACCGCATCGACAATGACGAAATGATCCTTGGTCACTGCATCGGGGGTCACCGCCTGCAGATCATTATCATCAATAATCCGTACCCCGCGTCCTTTCATTTGCTCAAAATAGGCGCGGGACTTGACCGTCCGCATAAAGAAGACACACTCGACCGCCTTGATGTCGGTGCCGGTGGCGATCATATCGACGGTGACGGCGATGCGCGGAAAGTAGCTGTTGCGGAACGAGGCGATCAGGTCCTCGGGTCTGGCCCCGGTGGTGCGGTAGGTGATCTTCTGGGCGAAGTCGTTCCCCTTGCCGAATTCCTCGCGCACGATCCTGACAATATCCTCGGCATGGGAATCATCCTTGGCAAAGATCAGGGTCTTGGGCACCTCGGTCCGGTTGGGGAAGATCTCGGTAAAAAGCTTGTCGCGATAAGTCTGAATCACGGTGCGGATCTGATCGACGGCGACCACGTCGCGATCAAGCTGCTTCGCTTCATAGCTGACATCGTCGTCGAGCTGCTCCCAGCGCACTTCGCGGGTCTCGCGGTCACGTTTGTCAACATAGTATCCGGCCTCGACTTCGCTCCCCTGTTCGGTGATGCTGGTCTTGATCCGGTAGACATCGTAATTGACATTGACCCCGTCGGCGACGGCGTGCGGGTGTCCGTACTCCATCACCAGGTTCTTGTTGAAGAAGCCGAAGGTCTGTTTGCTCGGGGTTGCGGTCAGGCCGATCAGGTAGGCATCGAAATACTCCAGCACCTGGCGCCAGAGGTTGTAGATCGAGCGGTGACACTCGTCGGTGACGATGATGTCGAAGGTGCCGATGGGGATATCGGGATTGTAGGTGATCGGTTCCGGCTCCTTGAACAGGCTGCCGAGTTCTCCCATCGATTCTTCGTCCAGTTCCTCGGGCAGTTCGCGCCCTTTCAGCATTGAGAAGAGCCGCTGGATGGTGCAGATAGTGACCCGTGCGGTGGTATCGAGGACGTTGCTGGTCATCTGCTGGACAATGTACTCTTCGCTGAACTTGAAGTTGTTGTAGGGCGAAACGTACTGCTGAAACTCCTTGAGGGTCTGACGCCCCAGGTTGCCGCGATCGACCAGAAAGAGCACCCGGCGCGCCCCGGCGAACTTGATCAGGCGGTAGATGAAGTTGATGCCGGTGAAGGTCTTTCCCGAGCCGGTCGCCATCTGGATCAGCGCCCGCGGGCGGTTCTCTTTGAGCGAAACTTCAAGGTTCTGAATCGCCTTGATCTGCGCCGGCCACAAGCCTTCCGTTTTCAGTTCCGGCATCTGTTGGAGGCGGGCGAGAAAGGTTTGCGGCGTGGATTCGGCCGCGATCGATGCGCCACCCAGGTTCCCGGGGAGGCCGTGTTGCGGCAGGGCCGAATCGAGCAGGTCGGCCAGCAGTTCCGGACGATGAAAAGCAAAGACGTTGCGCGAGCGGGGCTCGGGATCAAGCCCGTTGGTGAAACGGGTTTCGGTCCCGGTTGATTCATAACAGAAAGGGAGCGGATTGTGCCAGCGCGGCAGGCCGTCGGGCAGCCCGGTGGTGTATCTGGCCGACTGGATTTCCACCCCGGTGAGGGTGGTGCCGACTTTCTTGGCCTCGATGACTCCAGCCGCCCTGCCGTCGACATAGAGCAGGTAATCGGCAAAACCATGCCCCGGCAGGGGAAATTCGCGGATCGCCACCCCGCGGCCGGCATGGATATCAGCGGCGGAAACGTCCTGGACAAGCCAGCCGCATGCGGCGAGCATCGCATCGATCTGCCGCCTGGCTTCTGCCTCCGGTGCTGGTGTCATAACCCCTCCAAATCACACTGAATCAGAACGATGTCACAGAAAAACTTAAATTATCACCTGTTGTCGAAATTCCCAAGGATTTTTGGTTTAGGAGACTGTTGATGAAATGGTCTCCCCCCACTACCTAAATCGGCGTCAAGGCGCCATGAT
>NZ_NAAD01000036.1 GCF_002093115.1 Geothermobacter hydrogeniphilus
ATCATGGCGCCTTGACGCCGATTTAGGTAGTGGGGGGAGACCATTTCATCAACAGCCTCCTGGTAAACGGCAACTTTTATAGCACGTTGGAGAGTATCGGGAAAGCATGTTAGCATGGCGTTCTGCTGATCGGAGGTTTTCTGCATGCGCTCTTCCTGCCCTCGGCATTTCCCGGTGCACTATGCCTGGATCATTGTCCTGTCCGGGTTTCTGACGCTGTTCGCCTGCCTCGGCCTGGCGCGCTTCGCCTACGCCATGCTGCTGCCGGGGATGCGGACTGACCTGGCCCTGGGCTATGATCGCATGGGGCTGATCAGCACCGCCAATTTTATCGGTTACCTGGTTGCGGTGGCGCTGGCACCACGCCTGCTGAAACGCCTGCGCCCGCGTCTGACCATCAGCCTGGGACTGGTGCTGATCGCTGCATGCATGCTGACGGTGAGTGCCGCCAGCCGCTTCCAGCTCATTCTGATCTGCTATGCCCTGGTCGGGTTCGGCAGCGGTATGGCCAATATCCCCGCCATGGTGCTGGTTTCCCACTGGTTCCGGCCGGTCTTTCGGGGCCGCGCTGCCGGGCTGATGATTTCCGGAAATGGTGTGGCCATCATCTTTACCGGTTTTCTTGTGCCCCGCCTCAATGCGGCTTTCGGTACGAATGGCTGGCGGATCGGCTGGCTCTGCCTCGGAGGGATGGTTGCGGGGATTGCATTGCTGGTCTCCTGGATGCTGCGTAATGACCCGAAATCGCTTGGTCTTGAGCCGCTCGGTGAGACCGGGCCGGTCTCAGGTCCGCACTCCCCCGTTCGTGAGCAGGGCCAGGGTAAGCTGATGCTGCTGCTCGGTCTGCTCTACCTGGTCTTCGGTGCGACCTACATGGTTTACGGCACCTTCATCGTCACCAGCATGGTCGAGGAATATGGCCTGAACGAGGCAACCGCCGGCTTCTACTGGTCCCTGGTCGGTCTGCTCAGTATTTTCTCGGGGATCGCTTTCGGCGTACTCTCAGACCGTATCGGCCGCAAGGCTGGTCTGGCGCTGGTCTTCCTGGTCCAATCCTGCGCCTACCTGCTTGCCGGCAGTGGCCTCGGTGAAGTGTCGCTGATTCTTTCCATCATTCTTTACGGATTTTCGGTCTTTGCCATCCCGACGATCATGGCTGCCGCAGTCGGTGATTTCTTCGGCCTGCAACGAGCGGCCATGGCCTTCTCTCTGATCACCTTCTTTTTTGCTGCCGGACAGACAGTCGGGCCCGGTTTGGCGGGGGTGCTGGCCGAGGCGGTCGGTTCCTTCTCGCCGGCTTATTTTGTCGCGGGCGGGTTGACGCTGCTGGCTGCGCTGCTGGCCCTGCTGCTTCCGGGCCGAACGGAAGTGTGATTCGTGACCGGAAGGACGCAAGGTCACCTGGTTGAAACCAGAAGTCGTGAAGGGGACGTGAAGGGGGGCAACCCGTGTCGGAGGGGACCTGCTTCAGGAACCCGTCCCGGAAGAGCGCAGCCGTTCGAGATCCTCGGCGATCAGCAGGGCGTGCCCCTCGGTTGAATAGATGTTTTTCTCCAGCACGGCCCGGGCCTGTGCGTCGTTGATTGTTTCGCAGCGACGCCGAAGATCCTGTTCGACTTTCCTTTCCAGCCGCAAAGCCATTTCCAGGGCCTGAAGTTGGTTGAAACCGGCCAGTGCCGCGCAGTCGACTTCATCGCAGGGTTGCGGCGGGGCCTGCTCCATCTCCTCAAACGAAACCGCTTCCGGGCTCGGCAACAGGGCATGGAAGCTGCGGGCATGTTCCAGTTCCTCGTCGGCCAGCAGTTCGAAATGGAACCTCGCATCCTCGTCCTGCAGGCATCCTGCGGCATGCTGGTAGAAATGCATGGCCTGAAGTTCCATCTGGACCATCTGCAGGATGATGTCTTCGCTCGTCAGGGTTTTCATTGAGCATTCTCCCGGTCGATTTTCTCGGTTTCTATTCCCTTTTCTTCCAGCTCGGCCTCAAGTTTCTCGGCCGAAACCTTGAGCGGTGTCAGCTTGAGGTAGTGCAGGCCGTCGCCGGTATGGTTCGCGATCACCGAGACCGGCCCCCGTTCGATCTGGATTTCTTCGACCTGGTCGCCGAGCTTGAGAATGACCCCCTCGCGGAGGCCGGCGCCGGCATTGATCTTCGGGTTGGCGGTCGGATGCTCCCGCGGCTTGAAACGGTCGAGTTCCTTTTTGACCGTTTCCTTTTCCGCGAGCAGCTTCTGTTTGCGCTCGGTGAGGATGTCGACGCGCAGCTGCAGGGCCTCGCGCAGCGCCTGCAGTTTTTGTTTGCCGGGATCAAGGGGGCCGAGCGTGTCATCGATTCGCTGGATCTGTGAACCGGTGCTCTTCAGTCGGTAGCGCAAGTGGTTGAGCCGGTCCTCTTCGGGGAAATAGACACCGGCGGTGACCATGGTGCGGTGGCCGGAAACGGAACCTAAGTGGCGTGCCTCGATCCCTTCGAGAGCCACCGTTTCGCCCCCGGAAATGGTGCCGCGGGGGACCATGATCCGCCCGGTCGCCTTGACCGTTGCGTTGCGGATTTCATGGCTGACGGTCACATCGCCCCGGCATTCGACCAGCACCTCGTTGAGGTAGCGGGTTTTCAGCGGGCCCTGACAACGGATTTCCCCCTTGCCCTTGCCGGAGGCGCTGCCGATTTCGACCGGGCCGCCGGATTCGAGTCGGCAGGCCCCGACGTTGCCGGCCACCTTGATTCCCCTGGCGGCCTTGATGTGAAAGCCGTCCAGCACGTCGCCGCGGACTTCGACGAAACCGTTGAAGTCAATGTTGCCGGTCTCCAGGTCGAGATCGCCCGGGATAATGAGCTGTTCTGAAACGGTCAGAACATTATTTTCCAGAATGACGCGGCCGGCCCGGGTGGCGAAGGCCTTGCCCTGGTCGGGGTCGAGCCGTGCGCCTTCGCCGGCCCGGATATCGAGGGGGATGCCCATGCGTGGTTCGATCGGTTGTCCATGGGCGGTGAGTCCGGGGGTTCCGGCCTCGGGAGGATGGATGATGCCGATCAGGTCGTCCGGTTCGACATTGGTGAAGCTGTCCCGGGTGCGGAAATCGATATTCCCTTTTTCGTCCCGGTTGAATTCGGCCTCGTCCGCTGTCGTTCGAACCGCGGCCTCGAACCAGCCGTCGATTCCGGCCGAGGGGGGCGTCCCGGTCGCCAGCAGGACATCTGACTGGTTGGTGCCCCGGG
Source organism: Geothermobacter hydrogeniphilus (assembly GCF_002093115.1). Lineage (NCBI taxonomy): Bacteria > Pseudomonadati > Thermodesulfobacteriota > Desulfuromonadia > Desulfuromonadales > Geothermobacteraceae > Geothermobacter > Geothermobacter hydrogeniphilus. The sequence continues at coordinate 3,221 of NZ_NAAD01000036.1, forward strand.
CTGCCTCGGCGCAGAAGATGGCCAGGCGCTCCAGGTCGAGGCTCTCGGTCACCCCGGCCTGGTTGAGAAGGGTGATCAGTTCCTGCGGCGCGGGCGGTTTGTCGCTGTCGAGGATCTTGAGGCTGGCGCGGCATTCGACCTGGCTGTTCTGCAGGGTGGCGGAGAAATGGTAACAGGGCGTAGTTTTGTCAAGCAGCACCTTGACGCCGATTTCGGCGGGGCGGTGAGTTTTTCCGGGAGGAGGCATGTTACCAGTGTCCCCCGGTTCGGTAGATGGGGTGCTGGTATCGCTTCCTGTTGGCGGGGGCCTGCTCTTTCGCCAGATGGAAGAGGCCGTAGATAACGGCGCCGAACAGGCCGAGCAGAACCGCCAGCTTGCAGAGGTCCTTGATGTATTTCATAAATCTCCCGGCGACTCCAGGGAATCTGGATGTCGCCGGGATTCTTATCGGCTGTCGGCGATGAAATCTTAATCCGGTTTATTCAGCTTCCCTGCTGACGTACACTGGTCGGCCTCGCGACGAGCACTCATGAATAAACCGGGGTGAGGAAGGAGCTTCAGTCTTCGCCCAGACGGGTGGAAATCGCCGACTGGAACTGCTCCCAGTCGGGGGCGAGCCGCTGTTCAAGGAACGACGCCAGCAGACTGTCGAACAGCTGCAGGCCGGTCTGCAGCAGGTGCATGCGTTCGTAGAAGAGGGCCTCGCGCTCCATCTCCGGGTCGGTCAGGTCATCCTTTTCCAGCTGTACCGCCGGGCATTTGAAGCCGGCAAGATGAAACTGCTGTCCTTTCAGGTTCAGCTTCCAGGCATCCTCCCCTTTCTCGAAATGGAGGACTGCCTCCTGGATGCTTTTGCCGCTCCGCAGGGCGGTGCAGGCTTCGCTGAAGCGGTCCTGCGGGCCGCTGACGACCAGCTTCTGCACGCCGCTTTCCGAGGCGCCGCTGATCACCAGGCGGTCGTTGAGGTAGGCGACAAAGCCTTCCCCCGCAACTGCCGGCCCGGGTCTGCTGATGCTGAACTCGGCGCTGGCGTGCAGGGTCTGGTCGAGCAGCCAGACGAGGAAGTCCTCTCCCAGCCAGCAGTTTTTTTCGATCAGATCGAGAACGGTATCGGTCCCGGCCTGGTTGGCTTCCGCCAGGGCCGGTTTGAGAGCGTCGGGAATGACAGCCTCGGCCCGGGCGTAGGGATGGTAGGCGACCAGGCGCAGGCCGTCGAAGGTCTGTTTAAAGAGGTCGCCGAACATCTCGATCTGGGCCTTGCCGAGGCTGGTGAAGCTGAGCAGCCCGGTTTCGGTATCCCAGATGACATCATAGACGCTCGGGGTCGGCAGGGTGCGGGCCAGCAGGGCGCCCTTGACCGCCTCGCGCAGTTCTTCCTTCTTCTGCTTCGGCACCCGCTGCAGGCCGGGGTTTTTCGCCAGAAACTCCTCTTCCGCCTGCCGGTAATGTTCTTTCAGCAGCCGTGCGGGAACCTTGCGCTGGTCGCGGCGCAGGGAGAAGCAGAGCCAGTGGTCGCGGCGGTAGCTGCTGGCGATCTCGAAGCTGCCGTCCTGAGAGTCGTCAAGCTGGACCCAGCCGATCGACAGTTCCTCGCTGCCGCGGTCAATGGCATGAAAGCGGTTTCTGGCCAGTTGCTCTCCGGCCCAGTCGAACAGGTCGCCGGCCGGTTTTTCACCGACGACGCGGAATTGGCTGATGCTGACGGTATTGGCAAGAATGCCCATGGGTAAAAACTCCTGATAGGGAAAGGCGGCTAAGGGCTAAAGGTGAAAGGCTCAAGGTGAAGGTTAAGGCGGAGGAATCCTTTAGCCTTGAGCCTTAGGCCCTTCACCGGTTTTCAGTATTTCCAGTTCCTGCCAGCGTTCGTAGACCTGCTCCAGTTCCGTTTCAAGTTCCTGCAGTCGTTGCTGCAGCCCGGCGACCTGCGGGCCGGCGGTCTTGTAGAACTCGGGATCGGCGAGTCTGGCGTGCAGTTCTTCCTGCTCGGCTTCCAGGGTTTCGATCCGCGCCGGCAGTTCCTCCAGTTCCTTTTTTTCGTTGAAGCTGAGTTTGCGGGCGCGTTCCTTCTTCGGTTTTTCGCGGGTCGCTTTCCGTTCCTGCGAGGTCTCTTCCTGTTGCGGTCGCTGACGCAGCCAGTCGCTGTAGCCGCCGACATACTCCGCGACCCGGCCGTCGCCCTCGAAGACGATGCTGCTGGTGACGGTGCGGTCGAGAAATTCCCGGTCGTGGCTGACCAGGAACAGGGTTCCCCGGTAATCGGCCAGCAGTTCTTCGAGCAGTTCCAGGGTCTCCAGATCGAGGTCGTTGGTCGGTTCGTCGAGGACCAGCAGGTTGGCATCCCGGGTGAAAAGCTTGGCCAGCAGCAGCCGGTTGCGCTCTCCACCGGAGAGGATACGGACCGGGGTGCGGGCGCGGTCCGGGGTAAAGAGAAAATCCTTCAGGTAGCCGTAGACGTGCCGTGATCTGCCCCCGACCATCACCGTGTCCTGGTCGCCGGAGAGGTTCTGCTGCACGGTCAGGTCGGGATCAAGCTGTTCGCGTTGCTGGTCAAAATAGAGAACCTGCAGGTTGGTGCCGAGCCGGACGCTGCCGGCGTCCGGCTCGAGTTGACCGAGCAGCAGTTTCAGCAGGGTGGTCTTGCCGGCGCCGTTGGGGCCGATCAGGCCGACCCGGTCACCGCGCAGGATGGTGGTGGAAAAATCATTGATGATCGGTTGGTCATCGTAGCCGAAGCTGAGGTTTTCCGCTTCCACCACCAGTTTGCCGCTGCGTTCGGCCTCGTTGAGCTGCAGCCGCACCCTGCCGGTGCGTTCGCGGCGCTGCCGGCGCTGCTCGCGCATCTGCTTCAGTTCGCGTACCCGGCCCTCGTTGCGGGTACGGCGGGCCTTGATCCCCTGGCGGATCCAGACCTCCTCTTCGGCCAGCTTGCGGTCGAAGCGCCGCCATTCTTCGTCTTCGGCGTGCAGGCGTTCTTCCTTGCGCCGCAGGTAATTGGCGTAGTCGCCCGGGTAATCGGCCAGCCGCCCGCGGTCGATTTCGACGATGCGGGTCGCCATGCGGCGCAGAAACGCCCGATCATGAGTGACGAAGACCAGGGTCAGGTTGCTGCGAAGCAGGTAATCTTCGAGCCAGGCGATCGACTCGATGTCGAGGTGGTTGGTCGGTTCGTCGAGCAGCAGGATGTCCGGCTCTCCGGCCAGGGCGCGACCGAGCAGCACCCGCCGCCGGAGTCCGCCGGAAAGCTGGTCGAATGGTTGTTCGGCCGGCAGCTTCAGCTGTGAGAGGATCAGTTCGACGCGCTGCAGGGCGTTCCAGCCGTCTTGCGTGTCCATGGTGTGCTGCAGTTCGGCCAGTTTTCCCGCGGCCGTAGTGTCGCCCTGTTCCAGGCTGCCGGCGGCCTGGTGGTAGCTCAGCAGCAGGTCGGCCAGCCCCTCGCAGCCTGAGGCGATCACCTCGAAGACGGTTCCCCCAAGCCCCTGTGGCACATCCTGGGGCAGTTCAGTGACGCGCAGTCCCTGCTGCCGGTCGATGACGCCCCGGTCCGGCTGCAGACGTCCCGCCAGCAGTCCCAGCAGGGTGCTTTTGCCGGCGCCGTTGCGGCCGAGCAGGCAGAGCCGGTCACCTTTCTCGATCTGCAGGTTGACGTCGTCAAGCAACGGTTGGCTGCCGAAGGAAAGGGAGATCTGTCGGAGTGAAATCAGGGCCATGAGCGAGGGATTATGCCAGAAGCGCGGGGCGGGGGGAAGGGTTGTTTTGTTCGCTGGTTGGACTTGCCGGCAACTGATGCTACTCTGTTGGAAATCCCGGCTGGAGACTGTTGCTGATGGCTCGAAAAATGTTCATTGCCGCGACCGGACAGAATATCGGCAAGACCACCCTCTGTCTGTCGCTGCTGCACCTGGCCCGCAGGAAGTACGATCGGGTCGGCTTCATCAAGCCCATCGGCCCCAAGCCGACCCTGGTCGATGGAGTGATTGTCGACAAGGACGCGGCCCTGATGGCCGGGGTCTTCGATATGCCGGCGCATCTGCGGCATATCTCGCCGGTGGTGGTGCCGCCCGGCATGACCAAGGACATCATCGACGGCCGGATTCCCCGGGAGATGCTCAGTGAACGGTTGCTGGCGGCCTTTGAGGCGCTGGAGAAGAGTTGCGATTTCATCATCATCGAGGGATCGGGGCACCCGGGCGTGGGCACCGTGCTGGGGCTTTCCAACGCCCAGGTGGCGCGGATGCTGGGGGCGTCAGTGCTGATGGTGACCGGCGGCGGCATCGGCAATGTGATCGACGGGGTGGCTGCCAACGCGGCCCTGTTTGAATACGAGTCGGTGCCGGTCAGGGCAGTGCTGGTCAACAAGCTGATCGCCGAGAAGCGGGAGCAGACCCTCGATTACCTGACGCGGGCCATGGGGCACAACGCCTTTGAACTGTTCGGCGGCTTCAATTATCAGCCGATCCTCGCCAATCCGACCCTGCGGCGGGTGGTCTCCATCCTCGGTCTGAATCTGCACGGTGATCACGAATCCCTGCAGCGCATCATCCACCATGTGCAGATTGGTGCCGCCTCGACCCACCGAGTGGCCGAACTGTTGAAAAATGATACCCTGCTGATTGTCACCAGCAGCCGCGACGAACTGCTGGTGACCCTGGCCAACCTCTACTCGATCCCCGAGTACCGGGAGAAGATCGTCGGACTGGTCATCCCCGGCAAGCACCACGTCGACCGGATCACCCAGCTGATCCTCGACCGCAGCGGCATCCCTTACCTGCGTACCACCAACCACACCACTGCCCAGCTCTACCAGATGATTACCGACGATGTCTCCAAGCTGACCCCGGAGGATACCGAAAAACTCGACCTGCTGCGCGAACTGGCCGAACTGCGGCTGGATTTCGATCGGCTGGACGAGCTGGTGGCGGGGTAGGGGGGGATGTGCTGCTATGCGATTATTCCGGAGTAGAGCGGAAGGAAGAAACAAAAGCAACGACAGGCGCTTCGTAACCCGAACTCCGCCTGTGAGCCATCAAGGCCTCTGGCGTTACCGTTCAAACCGAAAGGTAGCGTTTTTTGATCTCCTCATTTAATTGCAATTCCTGTTGGGAACCGGCGAATCGGATAAGTCCTTTGTCAATGATATATCCCCGGTCTGCAATTTCCAGAGCAAAATAGGCATTCTGCTCCGCCAGCAGGATCGGAAATGATTGCTTCAATCGGAGGATGATTTCACTCAACTGTTCGACGATAACAGGAGCCAGTCCCTCACAGGGTTCATCGAGCAACAACATTTTGGGTTGGCAGGCCAGGGCTCGCGCGATGGCCACCATTTGTTGTTCTCCTCCGCTCAACTCCCCCCCCTTACGATGTCGGAATTTATCCAAAAGGGGGAAAGTTTCAAAAAGGTCATCAATGGTCCAACGAATTTCGGTGGCCGAGGCAAAGGCCACTTCGAAATTTTCCTGAACGGTAAGTTCCGAGAAAATCCGCCGATCTTCAGGTACATATCCCAAGCCAAGGCGGACATTTTTGAACACGGGCTGGTTGGTAATATCCTCGCCCAGAAACCGTATGGTCCCTTTGCGGGGGTGATTGTAACCCATGATACTTTTTATCGTTGTTGATTTCCCGGCGCCATTTCGCCCGAGCAGGCAGACGATTTCCCCCCGGTTTACCTCAAGGTCCACGCCTTGGAGAATATAACTGTCTGCGTAATAGCTATGGATACCCTCAACCTTGAGCATTAACTTTTCTCCCCAGATATGCTTCCTGTACATGCACATTTGAGCGAATTTCTTCTGGAGTTCCCTGGGCAAGCAGGAGCCCCTGGTGCAACACGTAAATTTTTTCGGAAAGCGAAAAAACAACTTTCATGTCATGCTCGGTTATGAAAAACGTGGTTCCAGAGTTTTTTGCCAGCAGCCTGATCAGGTTAATCATGTTTTCGGTTTCTTCAGGGTTCATCCCGGCGGTCGGTTCATCCAGCAGCACAACGCTTGGATCCCTTGCCAGAACGATTGCCATCTCGACCAACCGCTTATCACCATAGGCCAGACTGGAGACGACATGCTTCGCTCGGTCAGCCAAACCTACCTGCTCCAGGGTGAACATGGCCTTTTCTGTGACCTGACTGTCCCGGAAAAGATTGCCGTAGAGTTTGTAGTGCTTCCGTTGTTGAATGGCCAGGGGGGTGAGGACATTCTCGATAACCGTGAGTTCAGAAAAAATGTTGGTGATTTGAAACGAGCGGCACATCCCCTTACCGACAACGCGGTGAGAGGGTAATCCGGTGATATCTTCACCATTTAAAAAAACCCTACCTCGGGTTGGGGGGAATTTCCCGGAGATGGCATTGTAAAAAGTCGTCTTGCCGGCACCGTTGGGGCCGATCAATGCGGAAAGTTCTCCCTTGTCAATGCCCAGTGAGATGTCTTCAATAACCTTGAACTTGCCGTACGAGTGACTCAAGTTTTCAATGCGTAGGACCTTATCCGCGTTCATTTTATTTCCTGCTTGAAGAATTTATTCAGCAAGGTTCCGAATACCCCTTCAGGGAAGAACAGGACAATGGGCACCAGGACGACTCCAAGGAAAAACATCCAGTTCTCTGTAAACTGAATAATGATTTGTTCTAAAACAAAGAAGATTCCAGCTCCGAACAGCGGCCCGAGGAAAACCCCGGTCCCTCCAATGACCGACATGATGACGGGCTTGGCAGAGAAACTCCAGTGCATGAAGCCCGGGGTTGCCATGGTGTTAAATACACAGAACAAAACTCCGGCCAGGCCAGTGAACGTTCCAGATATGGTAAATGCGGCTATTCGCAACCTTTTTACATTCCCGCCAACGAAAGAAACCCGTTGTTTGTTCTCCCGCAAGGCTTTAAGAATCAGACCGAAAGGTGACTGAACAATCACTCGGAGCAATCCCAGTCCGACCAGGACTGAGACAAGGATCAGGTAGTACATGCTGTTCGGTGTATAGAAGGTGAGCTGGTTGCCGAACAAGTTCAGGGTCGGGGAAGAAAAAACCGGCAGACCATCGCTGCCGCCGGTTACATCTCGCCAGTTGTGGGCGATTGAGAAAAACAACATGCCAAACCCGAGAGTGATCATCGCGAAAAAAATTTCATCCAGTCGGACCGAAAAAAAACCGATTACCAGTGAGCCTAGAAATGCCACCAGCATGCCGGCGGAAAGGATTAAAAACAGATTGTCATGGCCGGCCTGCAGCAGCAGGGCAGCCGTATAGGCCCCGAGGCCAAAAAAAGCGCCCTGCCCGAAGGACAACAATCCTGTATAGCCGAGCAAAAGGTTGAAGCTGACGGCCATCAGTCCCATGATCAAAATTTCGGACAGAATCATCACCCAGTAGATCGGGATTACCAGCGGAGCGGCAAACAGCAAGAGGACCAGCAGTATCGGTCCAGCCAGGTTGATGCGGGCTTGTATTTTCATCCTCACACCCCCTTTTTGAACAGGCCATGCGGTCTGACCAAGAGAATAACCGCCAGCAACAGATAGGGGATGGCCATCTGCATCCTTCCTGCAAACTCAGTCCCAAAAGATTCCAGCAGCCCAAGAAGCAAAGCCCCGGCGAACGCCCCGGGAAAGCTCCCCAGGCCACCTACAACGACAACGATGAAGCTTTCAATGATGATTTTTTCTCCCATTGAGGGGACCAGACTCTGCTGAGGCGCTGCCAGGGCCCCGCCCAGAGCAGCGAGCCAGGTGCCAAGAGCAAAAACCGCAGTGTAAATCAAGGGAACATTTATTCCGACCCCTTCCGCCATGATGTTGTCAAAGGATGCAGCGCGGATGGTTTTTCCCCAGCGGGTAAAGTGGAAAAATGACCAGAGGAGAGCCCCGATAAGTGGGCCGACAAGAATCAGAAATAATCGATAGACGGGATAGTCCTGCCCGGCGACCGACATGACACCGCTTAGTAAAACGGGCGGGTCTACGACATGATAGCCAGAGCCCCATATCATGCGTACACCATCATCCAGGATCAGCAGAACGGCAAAAGTCAACAGCAACTGGAAGGAAACATCCCGTCCATAGACCTGCTTCAGCAGGAATTTTTCCATCAGAACACCGACGACCACCGCACAGAGTGGGCCGACCAGCAGTCCTAACCAGAATGAATCAAAGTACTGCATCGCCTGCATGCACAGGTACGCCCCAAGCATAAATAGTGACCCATGCGCAAAGTTCAGCACCCCCAGCACGCCGAAGACGGTTGTTAAACCAACCGAGATCAGAAATAGCAACATCCCCCAACTCAGGCCATTTAACGTGTTCAGCAGCAGATATTCCATTCCAACTCCAGCGCTGTCGATCAAGAACTTATTGACTCAGGTAAGGGTTGTCAGAGTCGAGAGCGGGGAGATCCTTCCTCCCCGCTCTGAACCGGTCTAGGCAAGAATTAAGTCGCGGAATTTACATTGAACAACCAGTCTCGGCGATGGACGGAGTAATGTCAGCCCCTTTGAAAATCTTGATCGGCTTCAGAATGCGGTGCGAAAAGCCTGCCGCAGCGGAAGTTTTCCCCCAGTGCGCATCGGTGATAGCCTGATGATCACCTTTGCGGATCTCTACAAGCCCCGTTGGAATTTCAATCTTCAATCCTTCCAGGGCCTTGGCAATGCCCTCTTTGTCAAGGGATTTGGCTTTTTCAGCTGCAGCCTTGTAGGCGTAGACTGCACTGTAGGCCCCATGTGCGTTGTAGGAAGGATAGGCCCCATATTTCTTTAAATAGCTGGCTACAAATTTTTTATTGATGGCGGAATCATTCGCCTGGAACCAGTATCTGGAGCCAACCCAAAGGCCTTCGGGCATCTTGTCGCCCAATGCTGTCAATACTTCAATTGCGCCGCCAAGGGACATCAGTACCTGGAAGTCCCCGTTGAAAAAGCCCATGTCGCTGGCTTGACGAACGAAATCGATCAGATTGCCACCCCACAGAGAAATGAAGACGCCATCGGGTTTGCTGCTCATGACCTTGGTGATGTAGGAACTGAAATCGGTGGTTTTGAACGGCGGGAAGGCGACCTTGTTTTTCGGCAGGAAGGTTGCCTCCGGATTGAGTTCTTTTAAATATTTTTCAAAATATTCCCAGGACTGGTGGCCAAAAGCATAGTCCGGGCCAACTGTCGTCCACTTTTTTGCCCCCGTCTCCTTGGCCAGCAGTGCGGCCGCCTTTACATTCTGGGCCAGGTTAAGAGAAATCCTGAACGTATACTTGTTGCACACGCTGCCGGTAACATCAGGCGTTGCGGCGTGGGTAATGATCAGCGGGGTCTTCATCTTTTCGATTGCAGGAACGACGGTTTTTGCAACGCCGCTTGAATCGAGCCCAATCAACATATCGACCTTGTCCTGATAAACCAGTTTTCTGATGGCGCGCAAGGCAACATCCGCTTTTCCGGTGGAATCCTCAAAAAAGCCTTCAACCTTCATTCCATTGATGCCACCAGCAGCATTAATTTCTGCAATTGCCATCTCGGCACCCTGTTTGGCGAATTGCCCATAAGCAGAAAAGGGTCCAGACATGATGTAGGTAAAACCAATCTTTGCTGTTGAAGCTGCATGGGCCCAAATACCGGACAGAAAAACCACTGAAATCGTGACAATGATAAATAAAAACCTCTTACCCATGGTCCTCCTCCTTTTGTGAATTTTGCTTGTTGAAAGTTGGCCTTCCCGCCGAAGACAACAACTTTTAGTGCGCCTTAAAAATAACACCGTTTTATTGTTTATTCAACAGGGGATTTGTTTAGAGTAAACATAAGTTTGCCCGTGTTTCTGCCAGAGTTTCCAAAGGGGCGGTGGCGGGGGAGTGTGAAAAACCAGTGGTACGGGCACTTGTTAATAAATTGAGCCGATGACGGGGGCTGACACCTGCGGAGCCCGTCCCCGTCATTGCTCTACCGATCTTTACCTGATCTTTATCCTCGCATTATCCCGCCGTTACCCGGATGCGGTATGCTTTATCAAAACCCGGCCCTGAAGCGGCCGGACAGGTAGCGGAGGATAAGGATGAAAAAACTGATTCTCGCCATAGTCATTCTCCTGGCGGCGATGTTCGACCTGGGGATGAGCATGGATCAAGGCATGGACAAATCCGGCGACGCGGCCATGGCCGCCCGAACCGCGGTCTTCGCCGGCGGCTGTTTCTGGTGCACCGAATCCGATTTTGAAAAAGTTCTCGGGGTCAGCGAGGTGATCTCCGGCTACACCGGCGGCAAGGAGATCAATCCGACCTACGCGCAGGTTTCCGGCCACGCCACCGGACATGTCGAAGCGGTCAAGGTCACTTATGATCCGGCCAAAGTCAGTTACGGCCAGCTGGTTGAATGGTTCTGGCGCCACGTCGATCCGACCGATAACGGCGGCCAGTTCGTCGATCGCGGGTCCCAGTACCGCAGCGTGATATTTTTCGCCGACAGTGAACAGCGGCGCATCGCCGAAGCGTCGAAGCGGCGACTGGCCGCCTCGGGACGTTTCGCCGCTCCGATCGTCACCGAGATCCTGCCGCTCGGCCCTTTCTATCCCGCCGAGGATTATCACCAGGATTATCACAGGAAAAATCCCCTCCGCTACGGCTGGTACCGCAGCGGCTCGGGGCGCGACCAGTTCCTGGAGAAAACCTGGAGCGATGAAGAGCTGACTTTTGCCGCGATAGTGAAGGAATTTCCTGAGCTGAGGCCGAAGGTCTCCAGGACGACAAAGGATAACCTGAAGAGTTCGGAGGAGGATATGGGGATGCAGCAGGAAGGGGAAAAAATGAATCGCCGATACATGGTTCCCGATGACGAGGAGTTGAAGAAAAAACTGACCCCCCTGCAGTACAAGGTCACCCGTGAAGACGCCACCGAGCGTCCTTTTGCCAACAGCTACTGGGACAACCATGAGGCGGGCCTCTACGTCGATGTCATTTCCGGCGAACCCCTGTTCAGTTCCTCCGACAAGTTTGAGTCGGGGACAGGCTGGCCGAGCTTCACCCGGCCGCTGGAGGCGGACAATATCGTTGAACGAAAGGACGGCAGCCTGTTCATGACGCGGATCGAAGTGCGCAGCAGGCACGCCGATTCCCACCTGGGACATGTTTTCCCCGACGGGCCCGCCCCGACCGGGCTGCGCTACTGCATCAATTCGGCGGCGCTGCGCTTCATTCCGAAAGCTGATCTGGAAAAGGAAGGTTACGGAGACTATAAGGAGTTGATCAAATAAGATCCTGAATCAGTGGATTCAGGAAGGTGTCAATCGTGGCGGGGGACAAGTGTCGAGAGTCCCCCGCCTCCACCGCCTGTGGTACGCGGCAGGCTGCCAGCCACCTGATGGCTGGGAGGCTGTTGATGAAATGGTCTCCCCCCACTACCTAAATCGGCGTCAAGGCGCCATGAT
>NZ_NAAD01000037.1 GCF_002093115.1 Geothermobacter hydrogeniphilus
CCTCGCACCTCGCACCTCGCACCTCGCACCTCGCACCTCGCACCTCGCACCTCGCTCCCTGAACATGCCCGCGACTCAGACAACTGTCAAGAAACTCGCAACACCTCGACTCCCGACGGGACTCACAAAACCGGAGCCGGGTTATTGACAAAAACAGATATAAAAAGTATTCATAACCGTAATTGTCGTTTTAATCTGCTTTTTTCAGGAGGCCGATGTGCTGATCACCCGAGCTACAGAATATGCCATTCGCGCGCTGCTCTACCTGGCCAAACAGCCGAAGGGACAGATCGTTCTGAAGAAGGACATCTGCGCCAGCCAGGACATTACCCCGGCATTTCTGACCAAGATCCTGCAGCCGCTGATCAAGGACGGGGTGGTCGGTTCGCAGCGGGGCGTCGGCGGCGGATTCTTCCTGATCAAGGATCCCGAAGAGGTCACTCTGCTGGATGTCGTCAAAGCTGAAGAGGGCCCCCTCTACCTCAACCACTGCATTGCCGAAGCAGGCATCTGCGAACGGGATGTCTTCTGCCCGATGCACGGCGCCTGGCGCAACATCCGTGAAGAACTGATGCAGACCCTGGCCCGGTACAGTTTCGCCGAACTGGTTGCGATGGAAGAAGAGAACCTCAAACGCCTGGGCAACACCTCCACCTGACCTTTTTTCCGCCTGCCCCATGGACATTCCAACCATTGATCACCGGCAGCTTCTGGAACTGGCGGCGGCACGCATGCCCTTCGGCAAACATGCCGGACAGCGGCTGCTCGACCTGCCGGAACCCTACCTCGTCTGGTTCGCCGGAAAAGGATTTCCACCCGGAAAACTCGGCACCCAGCTGCAGGCCGTCTACGAACTCAAAATCAACGGACTGGAACATCTCCTTGATCCATTGCGTTGACCGTTCTATCCACCTTCCCTCCACTTGTTGATCCCCGTCTCCGGGCAAATGCCCGACAATTTTTGTCAGATTTATTGACGCCGGCCATTTTTTCGTTTATGTTCGCAAATGTCGATGCCGGAGTCCGCCATCGAACGCTTTGTCACGAAGCGGGAATCGCCCATCAACCCATCAGGATCGAACATGGAACGAATCTACCTTGACAACAATGCCACCACCATCGTCGACCCGGCAGTGCGCGACGCCATGGAACCTTTCTACTGTCACATGTACGGCAACCCGAACTCGCTTCATTCCTTCGGCATCGAGGTGCGCCCCTACCTGCACCAGGCCATGGAACAGCTCTATACCGGAATCAACGCTGCCGACGAAGATGATATCGTCATCAATTCCTGCGCCACCGAGGGCAACAACACTGTCATCCTCGGTTTCTATTTCAACCTGCTGAAGGACACGCGCAAGAAACATATCATCACCACCCAGCTCGAACACCCCTGCATCCGCGAATCCTGCCGTTACCTTGAAACCCACGGCGTCAAGGTCACCTACCTCGCCCCGGACCATGACGGCATGATCACCGCCGAGGCGGTCCGGGAAGCGATCACCGACCAGACCGCGCTGGTGTCGGTGATGTGGGCCAACAATGAGACCGGCCTGATCCTGCCCATCAAGGAGATCGCTGAGGTCTGCCGGGAACGTGGCGTCTACCTGCATACCGACGCGGTGCAGGCGATCGGCAAGATCAAGGTTGATGTGCAGGAGGTCCCGGTCGATTTCCTCACCTTCAGCGCCCACAAGTTTCACGGTCCCAAGGGGGTCGGCGGGCTCTATATCCGCAACGGGGTCAGCCTGCCGCCGCTGCTGCACGGCGGTGAGCAGATGGGCGGCCGCCGCGCCGGCACCGTTGATGTCCCGGGGATGGTGGCGATGGGCAAGGCGATGGAACTGGCCAACCAGCACCTGGCGTTCGAACAGACCGAAGTCCGGCGTCTGCGTGACAAGCTGGAAGATGCCCTGCTGAAGATAGATGACGTGCTGGTGGTCGGCAAACGCGAGCTGCGCACCCCCAATACCGTTTACGTCAGTATCCGCGGCGTCGAGGGGGAAGCACTGATCTGGGATCTGAACCAGAACGGCATCGCCGCCTCGACCGGCAGCGCCTGCGCCTCGGAATCCCTGGAAGCGAGCCCGATTCTGACCGCCATCGGCGCCGACAAGGAACTGGCCCACACCGGCGTGCGCCTGTCCCTGTCGCGCTTCACCACCGAGCAGGAGATCGATTTCACGATCTACACCATCAGCAAGGCGGTGATGCGGCTGCGGCAGCTGTCGACGTCGTATTAAACAAAGAAGATCGGCCAAGGGCGAAGGGCCAAAGGTTTTAGTCGGTTTTTTCCCTTTTGCCTTTGGCCGTCAGCCATTAGCCGCCAGTTGGTTGGATATTTCCCCGGCGGCCCGAAAGATTTACCAAAGAACTGAACAGGAGCAACAACCATGGGCAAAAGTGACCTGATCGGCGGCGAACTCTGGGAACAGTATTCGAACAAGGTTGCCGACCGCATGAACAATCCGCGCCACTTCGGCGTCCTCACCGAAGACGATGCCAAACAACTCGGCGGCAGACTGGTGATTGCCGACGAGGGGGCCGAATCCTGCGGTGACACGGTGCGCCTCTTCTGGATCGTCGATCCGGAAACTGACATTATCAAGAAAGCGACCTTCAAATCCTTCGGCTGCGGGACCGCCATCGCCGCCACCGACATGATGGCCGAAATGTGCATCGGCAAGACCGTCGACGAAGCGGCGAAAATTACCAACCTCGACGTCGAGCACGCCCTGCGCGACGAAAAGGACCAGGCCGCGGTGCCGCCGCAGAAGATGCACTGCAGCGTCATGGCCTACGAGGTCATTAAACGCGCCACCTCGATCTACCGCGGGGTCGATATCGCTACCCTGGCCGAAGCCGATATTGTCTGCGAATGTGCCCGCGTCACTCTGCAGACGGTCGAAGACGCGATCCGCATCAACGACCTGAAAACGGTCGAGGAAATCACCGACTACACCAAAGCCGGCGCCTTCTGCAAATCCTGCATCCATCCCGGCGGCCACGAAAAGCGCGAACACTACCTGGTCGACATTCTCGCCCGGGTGCGGGCCGAGATCGAACGCGAACGCAATCCTGACCAGGTCCCGTCCGACTTCACCAAGCTCTCCGTGGTCAAGCAGATCAAGGCCATTGAAGCAGCCCTCGACCAACATATCCGCCCGGCACTGGCCCGCGACGGCGGCGGTATCGAACTGGAGGACGTCACCCCGGGCGAGGACGGCACCGTGCTGGTCCACCTCGCCTACCAGGGCTCCTGCAAAGGCTGCGCCGGCAGCCTGGCCGGTACGCTGACTTTCGTCGAACGAACCCTGCGCCAGGAGGTCAGCGACAAGATCCGCGGGGTCGTGGTCTGACGTCAGAGTTTACCGAACAGGCCGACAGAATCAACCCCGACAACCCATGACAGGGAATTCGCCATGCAGATGTTCGTTCATCTGCTACTGATAAGCTGCATCTTCGCACTGGCGACTCCCGCCGGAGCGGCGGAAAAGAACCGCACCTTCCGGACCTGGCTGGCTGAATTGCGCGCAGAGGCCCGGACGGCGGGGATATCGCAGCAGACCATTGACAAGGCCCTGGCGACAGTCTGGACGCCGCGCAACCAGGTCATCAGGCTTGACCGCAACCAGCCCGAGTTCAAACAATCGCTCAAGGCCTATGTCGCGAACCGTATCAACGACCGACGGGTCGCCAACGGTCGAACCATGCTGCGGCGCTATCCGACCTGGCTCGGCCGTGTCGAGCAGCGTTACGGCGTTCAGCGACGCTTCATCCTCGCCCTCTGGGGCATTGAAACCGGCTATGGCGAGAACAGCGGCAATTTCCCCGTGATCCGCTCCCTGGTCACCCTGGCCTACGACAGCCGCCGTTCCGACTATTTCCGCGGCGAACTGATCGAGGCGCTGAGGATTCTCGACGCCGGGCAGGTTCGCCTGGCACGCATGAAGGGCTCCTGGGCCGGGGCGATGGGGCAATGCCAGTTCATGCCCTCCGCGTTCCGTGACTTCGCCGTCGACGCCGACCACAGTGGCCGCATTGACATCTGGGGTTCAATCCCCGACGTGCTCGGTTCCATCGCCAACTACCTGTCACGCTCCGGTTGGAAGGACGACCAGACCTGGGGCCGTGAAGTGAAGCTGCCGAAGGGGTTCGACTTTTCCGTTGTTGGACTGGAAACCCGCCTGCCCCTCTCCCGCTGGCAGGCCCTCGGCGTACGGCGCAGCAACGGCCGCACCCTGCCCCGCCGCGAGATTGAAGCCTCGCTGATTCTCCCCGACGGTCCCAAGGGCCCGGCCTACCTGGTTTACGACAATTTCCGCGTACTGCGCAGATGGAACCGTTCCAACGCCTTTGCCGTGGCGGTCGGCACCCTGGCCGACCGGCTTGCGGCTCCCTGAACCGCCTCCGGGGGAGATGGACAAAAAAATGACCGGACGACCACAGGGGTCGTCCGGTCATTTTTCGGTCAACTGGCTGATGGAACAGGTCAGAGGATCGGCTTCATCCCTTCCATCGCCGCACGCAGTTCCTCACCGACCTCCTCGACAAGGTGACAACGAATCGCTTCGTTGACGGCGACCAGGGTCTGGTTATCGACCTGGTTGTCCTTGACATCCAGTCCCTTGCCGATCACGTCGGTGCCGACTTTGGCCATGAAGTCCTGCAACAGCGGCACGCAGGCATGGGAGAAGAGGTAGCAGCCGTACTCGGCAGTATCGGAGATGATGCGGTTCATCTCGTAGAGCTTCTTGCGGGCGATGGTGTTGGCGATCAGCGGCGTCTCGTGCAGCGACTCGTAGTAGGCCGACTCCGGCTCAATCCCCGACTCGACCATGGTCTCGAAGGCGAGTTCGACCCCGGCCTTGACCATGGCGACCATCAGGATGCCGTGGTCGAAGTATTCCTGCTCGGTGATCCCGCTGGCGGACTCGGTGATCTCGAAGGCGGTCTTCGAAGTCTCCTCGCGCCAACCGAGCAGCTTGGCGTCATCATTGGCCCAGTCCTCCATCATGGTCCGGGAGAACTCGCCGGAGAGGATGTCGTCCATGTGCTTGATGAAGAGCGGACGCAGGATCTCCTTCAGCTCTTCGGCCAGCTTGTAGGCGACCAGCTTGGCGGGATTGGCGAGACGATCCATCATATTGGTGATGCCGCCGTGCTTGAGCGCCTCGGTGATGGTCTCCCAGCCGTACTGGATCAGCCCGGCGGCGTAGCCGGCCTCGATGCCGCCGGCGACCATCTTGTCGAAGCAGAGCAGCGAACCGGCCTGCAGCATACCGCAGAGAATGGTCTGCTCACCCATCAGGTCGGACTTGACCTCGGCGACGAAGGAGGATTCGAGCACCCCGGCGCGGTCACCGCCCTGGGCCGAGGCAAGCGCCTTGGCGATCTCCAGGCCGTCACCGTTGGGGTCGTTCTCACCGTGTACGGCGATCAGGGTCGGCACCCCGAAGCCGCGCTTGTACTCCTCGCGCACCTCGGTGCCGGGGCACTTGGGAGCGACCATGATGACGGTCAGATCCTTGCGGATCTCGGTGCCTTCTTCGACGATGTTGAAACCGTGGGCATAGGAGAAGACCGCGCCCTGCTTCATCAGCGGCACCACGGTTTCCACCACGTTGCTGTGCTGCTTGTCGGGAGCGAGGTTCATGACGATGTCAGCGGTCGGCAGCATCTCCTCGTAGGAACCGACCTTGAAACCGTTCTCGGTGGCGTTGCGCCAGGACTGGCGCTTTTCGTCGATGGCGCCCTGACGCAGGGTGTAGGCGACATCGAGCCCGCTGTCACGCATGTTGAGCCCCTGGTTGAGACCCTGGGCGCCGCAGCCGACGATGACGATCTTCTTGCCCTTGACGTACTCGCAGCCGTTGGCGAACTCAGCAGCTTCCATGAAACGACAGGTGCCCAGCTCCTGCATTTGGCGGCGGAACGGCAACGAACTGAAATAATTCTGAGCCATGATTCTCTCTCCTTTAGAGGTCAGCGGAATTGTGTGGTCTGATCCGGGATGCAATCATAACGCACTTTAAAGGATGCGCATTGTTGCGTAAATTGATTTATTGTGGATATTGTGTTGCTAAATATGCAATATTGAAATGATCATGGATATCAACGAACTGGAAATCTTTCTCAGCGTCGCCGAACAGTTGCACTTCGGCCGCGCCAGCCAGGCCTGCAACCTCAGCCCCTCGGCGCTGACACGTACCATTCAGCGGCTGGAGACCCAACTCGGACAGACCCTGTTTCTTCGCGATAACCGCAGCGTTGCCCTGTCCGCAACCGGAGAGCGATTTCGCGACTATGCCCGCAAGGCTGTCAGCGACTGGTACAGCTTCCGGGACAGCCTGCGGACCAGTGATGAAGTTTCGGGCAGTCTCTCACTCTACGCCTCGATCACCGCCGTCTACAGCCTACTGCCGGATCTGCTGGAGGCTTATCGCCAGGCCTATCCCGAAGTGCATCTCGAACTGCGTACCGGGGCCGCCGAGCAGGCCCTGCCGCAACTGCAGAGCGGCCAGATCGACGTGGCCGTCGCCGCCCTGCCGGACCGCCTCGGCCCCCGGATCGAATTCCTGCCGATCGCCACCACACCGCTGATCTTCATCGCCCCGGCCGTCAAAACCGGCAACGGCGCCCCGAATGACATCCCGTCTTTCAGAATGGCGGACACCCCGCTGGTGGTGCCACGCGGCGGCCAGTCACGGCGGCGCCTCGACCAGTGGTTCAAAGAACAGCAACTGCGTCCGAACATCAGCTCCGAAGTCTCCGGCAACGAGGCGATCATCGCCATGGTCCGGCTCGGCGTCGGGGTCGGCGTCGTCCCGCAACTGGTGCTGGAACGCAGTCCCTTCCGCGACGAGATGCGCATCCTGGAAGATGCCCCCCGACTCGAACCCTACATCGTCGGACTCTGCACCAGCCGCAAAAATCTCCGCCGCCCGGCGGTCAAGGCCTTCTGGCAACTGGGGGAACAGGGCTCGGGCTGAAACCTGAATCAGTGAGAAGAGACAAAAAACACCCTGGAGACCAGGAGGGTGAGTCATCCAGGGCGAAGAAGGAGGCAGCGTCCCGCCTCCGTGAAAAGCGTTGTGGAGATGCCTGCTTGATTCCGCTGCATCTAATTTGAGTATAGACCCCGCTGTTGCGGGGGTCAAACCGGCTCCAGAAAAAAGGGCCGCAACCCGGACATGCCGGCTGTGGCCTGGGCGGGAATCGGGGAACATTCTATATTGTCCCCCTGTTCCTCTCGGAATTTTCTTCCAGTGTGGGAGCTAACACCAGTCAAGGCGCTACGCGCCATGCCTGGCGCACAACACAAAAAGCCCCGCAACCGAAGCTGCGGGGCATAAGACGAATTTGTTCGCGTAAGCTGAATTTATGAATTACAGGGCGAAATAAAAAACACCAAAAGGTCAAATCACTGTCCGCCGCGCACGAGCCGAACGCCGTATTCGTTGCTCTTAATGTCGATGCTGTCAAAGCCATTGTAGAAATCGACGAACCACGCGCCGGTATCGCCCGCAGAAGGCGAAGCCGACCAGAAAAACGAGGAGGGTGTTGCCGGGAAGATATCCAGATTGATGACCGGATCGACACATTGGCGCTCGACGATGGAGTTCAGTTCCTTGATATTGGGCAGGCGCCAGTCAACGTGGCCGGCGAAGCCTCCTCCGTTGTTGACCGCCGAGGTCTGCTGCAGGGCCCCTTGCCAGGTGTAATTTACGGCGGAGCCATCACAGCCGAAGGTGGTGGCATTATAGCTCTGCCCTTCGGTACATTTTTTCCACATCAGCTCGGTGACGCTGTCAACCAGTGTCCCGTCGCCATTGTCCGTAAAGCGGCTGGTGGGCGTTGATGCCGTGATACTGGCGGTCTGGCAGGTTTGGGCATAAACATGGGCGAGTGGCAACAAACACAACACAAGAGTCAAAATAATCCGTTTCACTGACTGCTCCTTTACATATAGGTAAGTCATCGCCTGGCGACGCAGGTTGGTACCCAGAGCATACTTTGTGATAACGCGGAAACCCGCGCACCGCTTACTCAAGTACCGTCATCAGACGCACAGCGTCACACCAGATCGGCAACTGTTCATAGCGGGACATGATTCAACCCTTGAAAAAAGGCCAAAAGGTCAAATTACTGTCCGCCGCGCACGAGCCGAACGCCGCCGTAGCCGCTCTTATAGTCGATGACGCCATAGCCATAGTAGAAATTGACGCCCCACGCGTTGTCGGTAACGCCCGCAACGGGCGAAGCCGACCAGAATAAATTCTGCGTCGCGTTGGGAAAGTAAGCGGTATCGATAATCAGGGAACCAGCTACGGAATAATCAACGACAGATCGTAATTCTTCCATCTGCGGCAGCCGCCAGTCATTGTAGCCGCACAGACCGACCGCATTGACCGCAGTGACAAAGGCCCGGGTGTCGCAATCGATACCGCCATTGCATCGGCCGCCGTTCTGATCACCGGCACTGCCGCCATTGGTCGCCGGGTCGGTATTGTACCAGGTATAGAGATTGTACAAGTCACGCAGGCCACCATCATTGGCCTTGACCTCCCAGGTCAGACCGGTGACATTGTCACGCACACAGTCCCAGGGAGAGGTGGCGTAATCAGCCGACTGATCCGCCAGCGGCGCCCCATCACTGCCGAGTTTGGTGAAATCGAAACCAGCCCGGCCGCCACCAATTTTGGTCAAGGTTCCTGCGGCGGCCTGGGCGTCACGACCGTATGAGGCATCCTGACCTTCAAAACCAGCGGGTTCGCTGGTCAGAGAATTGCTGGTGCTGTCTGCGAACAGGACAATTCCGGTGTCGTTGAGTTTCCGGGTAACGGGTTGCTGCGTCACCGGGGTTGAATCCCCACCGGAACCGCCGCAGCCAGCCAGAAACAACAGAAGACACGCAAGAAAATACAAAGAAAACCGCATGAATCACCTCCTTGGCAAGCAGACCGGACAAACGTTTCCAACTGAAACGGAAGTCCGCTGAAAAACATGACGAGAGGGGAGGGTTGACTGACAGGCCGGGATTCAACGTGTGACAGAACGCAACTTGCCACCTCCAACAAAAAATCTCTCATTAAAATGAGAGATAAGACATCTTCTTTCCCGAAAAACGGCTTGTCAACAAAAAAACACGCAAAAGCCGGAAACAACAGCCCGGCTCAGAGCTGAATCAGGTCAGAGTTCGCAGAACTCCTTGCCCCCGATCAGGCCCGGAAGCAACAGGACCGCAAGCGCCCCCGAACAGAGGTTGATCCATGAAGAACAGGAATCATAGTATGGATGAATACGTTTTTCTTGCAAAGTAGCCTTTATATGTCGTTGCGTTTCAGTTGGACGGTAAAGAGTTCTCAGAAAAGCCTTCAAATGCGTCTTGAACAATTTGCTGCACCACTGCCCGGCCCCTGCGTTCAAGACGCGAGCGCGGCGGGCACTCACCCTCAATGGCAAAGCTTGCCCGGCTGTCTGCCAGAAGCAGGAAGCTTGCCGCCCGAGCCACCAGATGACCTTCCGTTCGACCGATTGTCTGTCTCACCTGATCGTCCAGCCCGGCTTCCATGAAGGCCTCCAGGCGTTGTGTCCGGCAGATGACGGGACAAAAGCCGGGAACCCCCAGGAGATTGTTGCGAACACGGTAACACTTCGAGAGGACCGGCTGCCCCGTGACGTAGTCTTTCGGATCAAGAAAGTCGATGGCCGCCCCCCAACACTACCGTTGAAGGCGGTCGAGACGGGCCCGGATGCAAGGCGTCTCGCAACTGAAGGAGTGAGTCGTAGTCCCTGGCTACGTCGCAGCGACTGAAGGCGCGGGCAACGCAGCAGATGTGCGGATATCGGCCGCCGCCCTCCCTGCTGCCTAGACCCTCAGGCCCCTGGCGATCCTGTCCCTCCATCCAGACTCAACCCCTGCCTCCTCGGCGTAGTCCGTCCAGCGGGACACAACGTTGCGCACCTGCCCGATGATGCTCTCCGCCCGTCCGCGTTTCATTGCCGCCGCCCCGGCGCAGGCCCGAAAATCGTCAAGGGTAAAACCGTCCCGTTTGCCATTGAGAGTCATCTGGTGACTGGATGTCCACTTGCCGGTCGGCTGAAAGCTGTAGGTCAGGTCAAACGCCGGAGCCAGCGACCAGTTGCCGCTTCGATCCATCAAGAAGGCGATATTTTTCACATGATCATCCTGGTTGCGGGCGAGGATATTGAAAACCATTCGCCTGAACATCTCCTCGACAGCGTCCATCGACAGATCCAGCCGACGAATCACCTGCAACGCCTGTTCATAACCATAGGCTCCGGCCAGGTTGTAATCGAAGTGCGCCAGGGCGCCAAGCGACTGCATATGGAGTTTCCCTCCGCCTCCGGGCCGATCAAAACGGCGGGTCATGAAATGCCGACGGCCGTTCTCCTCAAGCAACCGGCATTCGCTCATGGCGATCCCGGCATCTGTCGCCATCCGGTAGTAGGCATACTCGATGACCCCGTAACCCTTCGGATCCTCCAGTTCCCGGTCCCGGTTTCCCGTCACCCCGTCAAACTTGAGCAGCCAGTGCTCGAATCCGGGATCAGCCTTCACCTGGCCGGAACGAACCTCGTTGGTTGCCGGGTTCCAGGCGATGACCGCCTTGGCCCGAGCGCCGCCGGCCGAGGTTCCAACCCGCAGGATGTCACGCAGGGCCTTCGCCCGCCGGTCGACGCCGGCAAAAGAGGCGTGCAGGGCGTTGCGCCGGGTCAGCACCTCGGAGGCCAGTTCAACCAGCCGGTCGATCTCGATGCGGACCGCTTTCCGGGCCTTCGGCCCGATGGCCGGAGCATACTCAAGTGCCCCCATGCCGCGCATGCCGATATAGCACAGGCGTTCGACGGCGTTGAAACTCTCCGGGGAACGGCCCTGCGTCGCCAGCCAGGCATCGATCAGGGCATTCCCGAACCGGTCGGGCAGCGAATCGGCCAGCAGGCCCGGCAGTCCGCGAAAGGCTTCCCGGCCGAGACCGGGGAAGGAATAGACACGCCGGGACAGGGGCATGGTAAGTGGCGAGACCTCGATGCCGCTGCGGATGAAGGCAGGATCGTATTCAAACGCCGCGACCTGAGAGCCCTCGTTGACGGCAACGGCACCGATCGTCCTCCCCCACAACCTGACCTCGGCAACGGTACTCATTCCCCGTCCCCCCACTGCCAGCTGTCACCGGAATCCCGCGACCGCTTCGAGGACGCCCGGCGGCGCTCCTTGCCATGCAGCCTGAGCAACTCCATCGGCCGCGGCCCGCTCTCCGGAAGCGCCGCTACGAAGGCATCGAGAAGACCCAGCACCCGCAATATACGGACCAGGTTGGAGGTCTGGGCCGACTCGCCGGCCTCGATCCGTTCAACGGTGCGTTTCGCCACCCCGGCCTCGCTGGCCAGCCGCGCCTGGGTAAGGCCCTGGTCGATACGGCAACGGTTCAGACGCCGGCCGACTTCCTGCAATATCGCCCTGTCATTCATCATATTGTTCATGATATATCGCCTCTCTTGACGAGTTTTACGAGAAATATAGCACATATCGTCGCTTTTTACGAAATACGATTATGGAAGGCAATCGCATTAGTCGTCATATAATGCGACTTTTATAAATATTATTCGTTTTTTCGACTAATTTGGCGACTTGTAGAAAATAGACGCATGTTTTGTCACAAAGCCAAAACAGAACCGCCCCGAACCTGCAGAATGGTCCGGGGCAGCTCAAATGTCGTTAGATGCAAGGCACACGAGGACTGAAACCACAGGCGTAGCGGCAGCTACGTCGAGGATTAAGAGCCCCGAGGGCAACGCAGCAGATAGGCGGATATCGACCGTCCTCAGCGCTACCGTTGAAGGCGGCCGAGACGTATTCGGATGCAAGGCTTGCGAACGATGAACCCGCAGGTGTAGCGGCAGCTACATCGAGGAGCGAAGAGTGAGCATAACGCAGCAGACGGGTGCGTCTCGGCCGCCCCCAGCACTACCGTTGAAGGTGGTCGAGACGTGTGCAGATGCAAGGCGCCTCACGCGCCGAGGAATGAGGCGTAGCGGCAGCTACGTCGGAATGACGAGGCGCGGGAGCAACGCAGCAGATGCGTGCGTATCGGCCACCCTCGCACCCAAAGGCAGAAAAGCGCCCCGAATGTCTTACCCGCCGGCGCGGGTACCCTCCGTTCGGCAGACGTTTCGGGGCCGGGACGAAAACTCGGCT
>NZ_NAAD01000038.1 GCF_002093115.1 Geothermobacter hydrogeniphilus
TCGCCGACACCCCGGGGCATGAACAGTACACCCGCAACATGGTCACCGGCGCCTCAACAGCGCAGCTGGCGGTGATCCTGATCGACGCCCGCAAGGGGGTGCTGACCCAGACCCGGCGACACAGCTACCTGGTTTCGCTGGTCGGGATCCGCAACGTGGTGCTGGCGGTCAACAAGATGGACCTGGTCGATTACAGCGAGCAGCGGTTCCGGCAGATCGTCGATGAATACAAGTCTTTCGCCGCCAATCTCAGCTTCAATCAGGTGACGGCGATCCCGATTTCGGCCCTCGAAGGAGACAACATTCTCACCCGCAGCACCCGGACCCCCTGGTATCAGGGCCCGCCGCTGCTGGAGCATCTCGAAACGGTGGAGATCGCCGACAGCGCCGCCCGGCTTCCCTTCCGCATGCGGGTGCAGTGGGTCAATCGGCCCGACCTCGATTTCCGCGGTTTCTGCGGCACCATCGCCTCGGGGACGGTTCGACCGGGCGACGAGATCATTGTCACCTCGTCGGGACAGTCCAGCCGTGTCGCCCGCATCGTCACCATGGACGGCGACCTGAAAGAGGCCCGCGCCGGCCAGGCGGTGACCCTGACGCTGGAGGATGAAATCGACATCAGCCGCGGGGACACCCTCGCCGCCCCCGATTCCGTTCCGCACCATGCCGACCACTTCGAAGCCAAGCTGGTCTGGCTGCACGAACAACCGATGGAAACCGGACGCAGCTACCTGCTCAAGGCCGGGTCGACCACGGTTCCGGTCCAGATCAACGAACTGCGCTTCAAGGTCAATGTCAACAGCCTCGACCAGGAGCAGGGGGGGCAACTGCAACTCAACGAGGTCGGCGTTGCCGGGCTGCAGACCAGCGTGCCGATCTCCTTCGATTCCTACCGGGAGAACCGCGCCACCGGCAGCTTCATTCTCATCGACCGCTTCACCTTCGCCACCATCGGCGCCGGCATGATTCACCAGCCGCTGCAGTCCTCCGGCGACAACTGGCGGGCCCTGCAGCTTGACAACGCGGCGCGCGCCAGAATCAAGGGACAGCAGGCGCGCCTGCTGCTGTTTTCCGGCGATGACCGGGAGAACGCGACAAAACTGCCGGGGCTGATCGACAACCGCCTCTACAGCCTCGGACGGCACAGCTACCTGCTCGATGCCGAAGACTACCTGCAGCGGCTCGCGGACCGCGCCGGTCTCGCCGACCGGCCGCAGGCCCTGCGCCTGCTCGCGGAATCCCTGCGGCTGCTGTTTGACAGCGGGCTGATCGTGCTGCTGGCCGCCGCCCGTCTCAATGACGGGGAGCAGCAACAGCTGCTCGAACAACTCGCCGACCTGCAGCCGATCCGGGTGCTGCGTGCGGTGGAAGAGACGGCGCAGACGGCAGACGACGGGCCGACGCGACAGATCCGGATCACGACCGATGCTCCCGACGAACAGCTGGTCGCGACTCTGCTCCGGCAACTGGAGTTTTGATCCCGGACAGCCCACGACACCATCAAACCTGACGCTTCAGGAGAACGTGAATCATGAATTACGATCCGCAACAACTTCGCCTCGACGGCATCTACCAGCAGACCGGCGAGGACCGCTGGATGCAGCGCATCAAGGTGCCGGCCGGCGCCCTGGCCAGCGAACAGGGGCTCAAGGTCGCCGAACTTGCCGAACGCTATGCCGGAGGCCGACTGCACCTGACCACCCGCTGCAGCATTGAACTGCACGATCTGTCCGGCAAGGATCTGGCCGCGGTCAACCGCGGGCTGGCAAGCGTCGGTCTGACCGGACGCGGCGCCTGCGGCGGCGCCGTGCGCGGCATCTCCTGCAGTACCAGCTCCAGCGTCAATTACCCGGCCTGTCAGGCCCTGGCACGCAAGCTCCAGCGTCATTTTGCCGGCAATCCCTACTTCGAGGGGCTGCCGAAGAAATTCAAGATCGGCATCGACGGTGAAAAGGGTCGCGGACGTCACCTGATCCAGGATACGGGGCTGGTCTATGCCGGGGAAAAGGGCGGGCAGAATCTCTGGGACGTCTGGTGTGCCGGCGGCCTGGGACGCGAACCGCGGGCCGGACTGCTGCTCGGCGAACGGATCCCCGAAAGTCGCCTGATTCCCCTGATCGAAGGGCTGGTGCTGCTCTACCGTGAGCAGGTCGAAAAAGGCAAGCGCCTCAAGCACCTGGTCAAGCGGGTCGGCGAAGAAGAGTTCCGCCGCCTGCTGCGTGAAAAAACACCCGAACCACCGGCGTACCTGCCGGCCAGCGGCCTCGGTGAAACCCTCAGCGAAAGACCCGGCAGCGGGGAAGAACCGTTGACGGTTCCGATCTTCGCCGGAGAACTGGACGTCGCCGCCATGCGGCTGCTGTGCCGCCTGGCGACACGCTATGCCGACGGAGTGCTGCTGCTGACCGCCGATCAGGATATCACCCTGGTCTGTGACAGCGAGAAGCACCGCTCCGCGCTGCAGCAAAGGCTGATCCTCAAGCAGTTGGGCGAACAGGCGACCCGTCCGCAGCCGGTTTTCCGCGTCTGCCCCGGCAACCATGAATGCCGCATGGGACTGTGCGCGACGCGTGATATCGCCCGCAGCATTATCAACGAGCTGCCGCCTGCGGCCATGGGTCTGCGGTTCGCCATCAGCGGCTGCCCCAACAGCTGTTCGCAACCCCAGCTGGCCGATTACGGCATCCTGCCCCGCAAACTGGTCAAGGATGGCAACGGCAACCACAGTCCGCGTTTCGACCTGCTGAAACGCGACGGTGAGGGCCTCGGTGACATCATCGCCGAGAACCTGGACTTGCAGCAGCTGCGGGATGCGATACAACTGGAGCTGGACCCGGCTGAGCAGGCCGTGTTCGCCCCCACGGCCGACGGAATGATCTGACAGGCTGATGAAAAAAGCCCAACTGCGGCGTTGTCCTTCCCCGCGTCAACGACGTACCTTCCGGTACGCCTTATTCCGTGGGTGTGCGGACGCCTTGCATCTGGACATTTTTGCTCAGCCTGAGAAAACATAAGATCGACCCGACATTGATGCTTTCGCAAGAACGCTGTCAATGCGTTGGCCAGGCAGAAAACGCCGACAGCGAGACAAACACAGCAACGCAACTGCCGGTGCGTTGCTGCGACGCCATCAACATTAAACCAAGGAGAAATGACCATGGCCCAGATTTTCACCGACAACACCCAAGCCATCGGCGGAACCCCGCTGGTCAAGCTCAATCGCATTGTCCCCGAAGGGGCGGAGGTTTACGCCAAGATCGAAGGGCGCAACCCGGCCTATTCCGTCAAGTGCCGCATCGGCGCCGCAATGGTCTGGGACGCGGAGAAAAAGGGTCTGCTCGGCCCGGGCAGGGAGATCGTCGAACCGACCAGCGGCAACACCGGCATCGCCCTCGCCTTTGTCGCCGCCGCCCGCGGGATTCCAATCACCCTGACCATGCCCGACACCATGAGCCTCGAACGGCGCAAGGTCCTCAAGGCCTTCGGCGCCAACCTGGTGCTGACCCCCGGAGCCAAGGGGATGGGCGGGGCGATCAATGCCGCTGAAGAGCTGGCCGCCTCCGATCCCAACCGCTACCTGTTGCTGCACCAGTTCAAGAACCCCGCCAACCCGGCCATCCACCAGCAGACCACCGGCCCGGAAATCTGGGACGCGACCGGCGGCGACGTCGACGTGCTGGTCTCCGGAGTTGGCACCGGCGGCACCATCACCGGCATCTCGCGTTATTTCGAGCAGGACAAGGGCAAGCCGCTGCATTCAGTGGCCGTCGAACCGACCGACTCCCCGGTCATCAGCCAGCAGCTGGCCGGTCAGGAGATCCAGCCGGGCCCGCACAAGATCCAGGGCATCGGCGCCGGCTTCATTCCCGACACCCTCGATCTCTCCATCGTTGACGCGGTCGAGCAGGTCAGCAACGACGAGGCGATCGACTTCGCCCGCCGCCTGGCCGCCGAAGAAGGCATCCTCGCCGGCATCTCCTGCGGTGCCGCAGTCGCCGCCGCCGCGCGTCTGGCCGCCAGAGATGAGTTCGCCGGCAAGAAGATCGTCGTGATTCTGCCCGACTCCGGCGAACGTTACCTGACCAGCGTCCTCTACGAGGGGATTGTCTGACAGCCGCGATAGATATTGGACAACATCGGGGGGAAATTGAAGATTCGGGCCTGAACCGGTGCATCCAGCACCGGTTCGGGCCCGACAGGGGATACACATGAGCAGACAGAACTGGAACAGAACCAGTCGCCTGGTTCAGATCGGAACCGGCCGGGACGAGCGCACCGGAGCGATCAGCTTCCCCATCTACCCGAGCGCCACCTACCGCCATCCCGGAGTGGGACAGAGTACCGGCTACGATTACACCCGTTCCAACAACCCCACCCGGGAGGTTCTCGAACAGGCCCTCGCCGACCTTGAAGGCGGCGCTCGCGGCCTGGCCTTCAGCTCGGGAATGGCCGCCCTGACCACCCTCTTTCTGCATTTTTCCAGCGGCGACCACCTGGTCGTGTCGCAGGATCTCTACGGCGGCACCTACCGGATACTCGACCAGGTTTTCAACAAATTCGGCCTGCGCAGCAGCTACGTCGACACCACTGACAGCACCGCCGTCGCCGCCGCCATCCGTCCCGAAACCCGTGCCCTGCTGGTGGAGACCCCCGGCAATCCGCTGCTCGGGGTCGCCGATCTGAAGGTGCTGGGCGAACTCTGCCGCGAGCACGAGATGCTGTTCATCGTCGACAACACCTTTCTCACCCCGATCCTGCAGCGTCCCTTCGAGTTCGGCGCCGACATCGTCGTCCACTCGGCCACCAAGTACCTCGGCGGCCACTCCGATCTCTGCGCTGGCGTGCTGGTGGCACGTGACGAGGACCTGGGCGAACGACTCTATTTTCTGCAGAACTCGACCGGGGGAATCCTGCCACCACAGGACTGCTGGCTGCTGATCCGCTCGCTGAAGACCCTGCCGTTGCGTATCGAGCGCCACTGCCGTACCGCGATGACCATCGCCCGCTGGCTGCAGCAGCATGAAAAGATCAGCGCGGTCTATTTCCCGGGGCTGGAAAACCACCCGGGACACAGCCTCTCACAGCGCCAAGCAAGCGATTTCGGCGGCATGCTCTCGTTCCGCACCCGCACGCCCGAACAGGCCCGCCGTGTGCTGGAGCGCCTGCAGCTGATCTCCTTCGCCGAAAGCCTCGGCGGGGTCGAATCACTGATGACCCTGCCGGCGGTCCAGACCCACGGTGACATCCCCGAGCAGGACCGTCTGCGACTGGGCATCGACGACTGTCTGCTTCGCCTTTCCGTCGGCCTGGAAGAGGTGGAAGACCTGATCGCCGATCTGGACCAGGCTCTTAACTAGAGCAGACTGAAATCATGCCGAATTCTGTCCCCGGAACCCCAACCCCGCATGAACGCAAATGACTGAAAGTCCTTGCCCGATCGGGTAATTACGCTTAGACTTCAGGGCATTAATCTGCAGGCGGCCCTGTCTGCGGACTCCTGTCGGCCGCCCGGCATTCCTTTTCAGGCGCCCGCCGGCCGGGGCCACCCCGTTTATCCAGGGTCGAGGAGATCCCGTCATGCTCAACAATCTGAAACTGCGCTGGAAAATCCTGCTTGCCCTGACCGGATTGTCGCTGATCCCGCTGGTCACCATCCTGGTATTGATGACCGGGTTCACCAGTGACCTGATTCAACAGAACATGCTGCAGCAGTCACGTGAAACAGCCAGTTTCATCGAGCAGGCGATCGCCGGCACCGCTAGAGAAACCCGTAATTTCGTTGCCATCAACAGCAGCGGCACCGACATGGTCAATGCCACCTATTACGCGGCCCTGACCGGAGACACGGGACAGCTCACGGAATTGACCGAACAACTCCAGCGCCGGTTCAAGCTCGACCTGATCGAAATTCTTGATAAAAATGGCAAGGTCATGTGCCGGGCAACCCGACAGGGAGAAAACCTCCCCCGGGGAAACGAAACAGACAACTTCGTCATTGCCGACAGTCTCAAGGGCAAGCTGTCATCGGGCACCGCCCGCATCGGCGGGCGCTACAGCATCATCGCCGCGTCACCGATCCGGTTGAAGGACGAGATATTCGGACACATGGTGGCCGCCAATTTCATCGATCGTAACTACGCGCAACAGATCAAGCAGTTGAGCAAAGCCGAGGTCGCCTTCTTCGACGAACGACAGATCGTCGGCGCGTCAACCGAAAAACTGGAAAAGCTGACCCCGGCGGCCCTGACTGAAAAGCAACTGGCCTCACTGGACATCAACGGAAAACCCTACCGACTGTTTTTCGAACCCCTCGGCAACAACGACCTGAACCTGCTGATGGCCATTGACCGGACAACAGAACTCAAGAGCCGCAGAGACATGCAGCGATTGTTCGCCTCGGTGGCCGTTGCCGCCGCCATCCTCGCCATCCTGCTCGGCCTTCTCATTGCCGGCGGCATCGCCCAGCCGCTGAACAAGGTCGTTGCCGGCCTCCAGGAGATTGCTGAAGGAGAGGCCGACCTGACCCGGGAGTTGCCGGTCACCGGCCGGGATGAAATCGGTCTGCTGGCCACCAACTTCAACCGTTTCCTCAGCCGGTTGCGCGAGATGGTCAGTCGTTCCGGCAGGGTCGCCATCGATCTCGCCGACGCCAGTGAAAAAATCCGCGTTTCTTCGCGGGCGGTCAACGACGGCGCGCTGGCCCAGTCCGAGGCACTGGAGGAATCGCACCAGGCCCTGGTCGCCATTGACGCCTCGACCGGGGAGGTGGCCGAATCGATCAGCAGTCTGGTTTCGGCGGTGGAGGAGAGTTCTTCGGCCACCCTCGAACTCGGAGCCACCATCGAACAGATCGCCGGACAGATGGAAAAGCTGTTCGGCACCGTCGACGAGGTCTCCAGCTCCATCAGCGAGATGAGCGTTTCAAGTCAGCAGGTGGCGGAGAATGTCGATATCCTCAACAGCTCCACTGAAGTGACGGCCAGCAGCATCATTGAACTCGACGCCTCGATCAAGGAGATCGAAGAGAACGCCGAGCAGACCGGCAAACTGGCAGAGGCGGCAGCCCGCGACGCCGAAAGCGGCAAACAGGCGGTCGACGCCACCATCGAAGGCATCGGCATTATCCGCCAGACCGTCGACGACGCCGGCACCGCCATCCGCGAACTGGGCAACCAGTCAAACGCCATCGGTAAAATCCTCACCGTTATCGACGATGTCGCCGACCAGACCAGCCTGCTCGCCCTGAACGCGGCAATCATCGCCGCCCAGGCCGGTGAGCATGGCCGCGGCTTCGCCGTGGTCGCCGACGAGATCCGCGAACTGGCCGACCGCACAGCGATTTCAACCCGTGAGATCGGGGAGATCATCGGCCGACTGCAGGAGGGAACCCGCGACGCGGTGGCGGCGATGGAAACCGGCGCCGAACGGGTCCACCGCGAGGTGGCGCGCTCCGAGGAAGCGGGGCGGGCGCTGGAACAGATCCGCAGCAGCACCCTGAAGGCCAACGAGCAGGTGCGCTCAATCGTCCGGGCCACCCAGGAACAGAGTCGCGGCAGTCGACAGATCACCGACAGCATCAATCAGGTGACCAACATGCTGGGACAGATCGCCGGGGCGATCCGCCAGCAGAATGACAGCACCCGGCAGCTGGCGCGCAATGCCGAGGCAATGAAGGAAATCGCCTCGCAGGGCAAACTCGGTACCGCCGAACAGGCCAAGGGAAGCCGTCAGATCAATACCAGCATGGAACAGATCCGCGAGATGATCGAACGCATCGACAGCGCCACCCGGGCCCAGACCGAACGCAGCCGCGAGGTGGTACAGGCGGTGGCAACGATTCGTGAGATCGCTGAAAACAACGCCCGGCGGACCAGCGAATTCGATGCCGTGGTCGAGAGACTGACCGAGCAGATCACCGCCCTGGAAGATGAAGTCGGAGCTTTCAAGGTTTGAAGGATGTGAGATGTGAGATGTGAGATGTGAGATGTGAGATGTGAGATGAGAACTGAGAACTGAGAACTGAGAACTGAGAACTGAGCCATATGATCTTTGACAGGAAACAACAATGACTGAAAAAAACGCCTATCGCCCCGCTACTCTGCTGGTTCACCAGGGACAGGACCGTGACCCGGCAACCGGGGCGGCGACGGTCCCCATCTACCAGGCCTCGACCTATCACCATCCCGACGGGCAGCCCCGGGAATACGACTACGCCCGCAGCGGCAATCCCAGCCGGCAGCAGGTCGAGGACGCCATCGCCCTGCTTGAAGGGGGCGTGCGCGGGTTCGCCTACGGGTCGGGAATGGCGGCCATCGGCTCGGCGCTGTCGCTGCTTAAAAGCGGCGATCACCTGATCGCTCCGGACGACCTCTACGGCGGCACCTTCCGCTACCTGACCATGATCCTCCCGGATCAGGGCGTTGACGTGAGCCTGGTGGATCAGACCGATCTGAACCGGGTCGAAGAAGCAATCCGGCCGAACACCCGCGCCATCCTGATGGAAACCCCCTCCAACCCGCTGTTCAAGGTTGCCGATATCCGGGCCCTGGTGGACATCGCCCGGCGCCGGCAGCTGCTGACACTCATCGACAACACCTTCATGACTCCGCTGCTGCAGCGTCCCCTCGCACTCGGCGTCGACATCTCGATCCACAGCGCCACCAAGTTTCTCGGCGGTCATTCCGATCTGCTCGCCGGGCTGGTCACCACCGCCGATCCCGAGCTGGCCAAGGGGCTTAAACGCTATCAGAACGCCATGGGAGCGGTCCTCGGCCCCTTCGACTGCTTCCTGCTCTCCAGGGGCATCAAGACCCTCAAGCTGCGGCTCGAAGCGGCCCAGCGCAACGCCGCGCTGCTGGCCGAACGACTGCAGCAGCATCCGGCGGTGGCACGGGTCTACTATCCCGGCCTGGCCGATTTTGCCGGCCGCAGAATTCACAGCACCCAGGCAACCGGCGCCGGCGCGGTTCTCTCCTTTGAACTGAAAGATGACAAACAGGTTCAGCCGCTGCTGAAGAACGTCCGGCTGCCTATCATCGCCCCCAGCCTCGGCGGGGTCGAAACCATCCTCACCCATTGCTGGTCGATGTCGCATGCCGCCATTCCGGCCGCCGACAAGAAACAGATGGGCATCCTGCCGTCGCTGCTGCGCATCTCCGCCGGGATCGAAGATGGCGAAGACCTCTGGGAAGACCTGCAGCGGGGCCTTGTCGCCCCCCTGAATCCGTAAATTCATTGCCGGCGAACAGCACCAGACATTGACCCGCCCACGCTCTTCCGCCGCCATGAATCCACGGACTCAGGACAACCTGATCTCCAATCTCCCGACATCCGGAACCCGGTCGAAGTTTGTCGATTCCGGATATTTATTTGACAATCATAAAACAGCGTCTTATTTTGAGAACGTTCCCCCGTGAACCGGGGGATAAAATGCCTGAATCACCCTGCCGTTAAAGGTCAACCTGAATTCGGTTTCTTCCCCGAAAGGAGGCACTCTCATGAGCAAGCAGAACAGGCGTGACTTTCTCAAAAAAGCCACGGTCACCACAGCCGCCGTAGCCGCGGCAACCACCGTCGGCGCGCCGGCTGTTCACGCCAAAAAAACCTACACCTGGCGCATGGTCACCACCTGGCCGCCGCACTTCCCGGTCCTCGGTGAGGGCGCCGACAAGATGGCCGAATGGATCGAGAAAATGTCCGGCGGACGACTCAAGATCCAGGTTTACGGCGGTGGCGAGCTGGTCCCGCCGTTGCAGACCTTTGACGCCGTCAGCCAGGGCATGGTCGAAATGGGCCACGGCGCTTCCTATTACTGGGCCGGCAAATCCCCGGCCACCCAGTTTTTCGCCGCCGTTCCCTTCGGCATGAACGCCCAGCAGATGAATGCCTGGCTCTATTCCGGCGGCGGCCTTGAATTGTGGGAGGAGCTTTACGCCCCGTTCAACCTGAAGCCGATGCCGGCCGGCAACACCGGCGTGCAGATGGGCGGCTGGTTCAACCGCGAGATCAACTCCGTCAAGGACTTCAAGGGTCTGAAAATGCGGATTCCCGGCCTCGGCGGCAAACTGCTGGCCAAGGCCGGCGGCACCGCGGTCCTCTCGGCCGGCGGTGAAATCTACACCAACCTCGAACGCGGCGTCATCGACGCCACCGAGTGGGTCGGCCCCTACCATGACTACCTGATGGGTTTCTACAAAGTTGCCAAGTACTACTACTATCCCGGCTGGCACGAGCCCGGAACGGTTCTCGAAACCTTCGTCAACAAGAAGGCCTGGGACTCCCTGCCGAAAGACCTGCAGGAAATCATCACCACCGCCGCCGCCCGTTCCAACATCTGGATGCTGAGCGAGTTCGAGGCCAAGAACAACACCTACCTGCAGAAGCTGATCAACGAGCATGGAGTGAAGCTGAAGAAATTCCCCGACGAGGTTGTCACGACCATGCGGGGTTACGCCAGGGAAGTGCTGGAAGAGGTCGGCAACAAGGACAAGCAGAGCAAGAAGATCTACGAGCACTATCTCAAGTTCCAGAAAAATGTTCGCGCCTGGGCGAAGATCTCGGAAATTGCCTATGCGAAGATCACCAGCTGATTCCAACGACAGCACAATCTGAATCAACAAAGGGCGTCCCCGAACGGGGGCGCCCTTTGTTCGTATATAGCGAAGAAACCGGCGGGGGCGCCCGCCGGCGCCTTCATTTTCTTTGCTCGCGCGAAAGAAAACGAAGCAAAAGAAACGCGCCCGAATGTCTGGCCCGCTACGCGGGTTCCCTCCGTTCGGCAGACGTTTCGGGACCGGGACGAAAACTCGGCTACGCCTCAGACATTCGTCCGGCTCTCTCCCGAAACGTCCACCTCACTCCGGCGGCGACAACACGGGAAAGCAAGTCCCCTCAAAAAAAATCAGAAAACCAACAGAAACGCCCCGAACCAACAGAAATGGCCCGAGGCGGCCAAGACGTGCGTAGATACAAGGCGTCTCGCAACTGAAGAAGTGAGGTGTAGCGGCAGCTACTCCGCAGCGACTGAAGGCGCGAGCAACGCAGCA
>NZ_NAAD01000039.1 GCF_002093115.1 Geothermobacter hydrogeniphilus
GCCTCATAGCAGTGGCTATGGGGCAAAATGGAGCTGGGATATGGGCCGAACGCGCGGATTTGCAGCCAGTTCATGGATAGTCCAACAGCCTTCTAGTACCCTGTAACTCATAGGATTTCGTAATATTGCGCCGGGATTTTCCGTGTCGACAAGGCGCGCTTTCCGCTGCATAGCCGTAGCTATGGAGCGGTGAAGCGCAACGCAGCTGACGCGGAAAATAACCAGCAAGATGCGAAAGATTATGGGTTACAGGGTACTAGGGCGGCATGAAACCGGTGGCATGGTCATGGCACCGGGTACAGTCCTGGTTTCGTCTGTGGTTCGGGTCATGACAGATCTCGCAGACCCCGAGTCCGTCGCCGCGATTGAAATCCGCCGAACGGTTGCTGTCCGACTCGAACACCACGTCACGAACAACGCCCAGCACCTTATTCTCCTCGCGGATGGCGGCATCGGGATACCGGGTCGGAGGATTGTCGTTGTAATCGTACTCGAAGCCGATCAGGCGGATATTGGTTCCGCCCTGGCTGTTGGTGCGATTGTCGTGGGGGTTGTGACACTCCAGGCAGGTGATGTAGCCGATCTCCCCGGGCAACAGGTTGTTCGGGTTGTGGGCGGCGGCCTCGGTGGCAATGCCCAGCGGACCGTGACAGGCCAGACAGGTCGCCTCGGTGGAAAGTTCGTCAAGCAGTCCGGTGTCGGACGCACTGCCGTGGAGACTGTGGCAGGTGTCGCAACCGTTGTAGTTCTGATGCGCCGCGATCAGCGCCTCGGCTCTCAGCGGCAAAAGCATGAACGACAGGAAGACAAGAAGGATCATCCGGTTGGTTTTCATGGCATCACACCTCCCTGTCGATAGACTTCGATCCGGGCCGGTTTGCTGTTGGCGACCAGCAAGTCGCCGCTTCCGGGGTCTATCGTCACGTCGAGGGGAAGAAAGAGTTCGCCGTTGCCGGTACCGGCCTGGCCGACCGTTTTGAGAAGTTCACCGGTCAGTTCATCAAGCACCAGCACCTGCCCCAGCAGGCTGTCGACGAGAAAAAGGTGGCCCTTGCCGTCGACCGTCAGTCCCTGGGGCGTGGAAAAGATGCTGGTCACGCCGAGCATGCCGCTGCTGATGGTTCCCGGCAGCGATCGCAGGAAAGTGCCGTCTTCCGCGTAGACCCTCACCTGCGGCGCGTCGGGCACACCGAAATCGCTGACCAGGATTTCCCGCCGATCCGGGTCGAAGGTCACGGCGGTGGGGGCGTTGAGTTCTCCCGATCCTATGGCGAATCCGGCATCTGTTCCATTCAGGGTGAAGACCCGGATTTCTTTGGCCTTCAGGTCGGCAATATAGACCAGTCCGGAGGCGGCATTCAGTGCCATGCCGTTGGGCCGCAGGAATTCGTTGTCCCCCTGTCCGAGTCTGAAGAGCGGGGTGCCGCTCAGGTTGTAGACTGAAACCCGGCCGGTGCCCTGCTCGGCGACGAAAACCCGCCCACTCGCGACAACGACACCGGCCGGTCGGGGACCGACGGGGAAACTGTCTTTTATTTCCAGGCTTTGCCGATCGAGCAGAAATACCCGGTCGGCAAGGTGGTCGGCGACCCACAGGCCTTCGGTCGTGACCGCGGACAGACGCACCGGGGATTGCATCTGCGGTTTGACATCTTCGTTGCCGGCGCAGGACAACAGGATGAGACAGCAGCCGACCAGAAGCAGGAGACGTAGCGGCAGTTTCATCGGGACCTCCATCACAAAACCAATTCCAGGCTTGGCTGGAACCTGAACCCACGGATTCAGGTGGAAAAAAGAATATCCAAAGAGTTGCGACAGCAACATTCAGGCCAGCCCTCGACGGAACACGTCAACCTCCAGGAAAAAGAGATCTCCAGGAGGAAGGAAATTCATCGTGCCGAGGCTTGCAATTATTTGAAATAAGATGAGATTTTTGAAATGGCAGGTCGACACCAATCAGGAAGATTGAACTTGCCGCGTCGCAAGTGACCCGGTCTGCGTCAGGTCAAAATCACTCACCGTCAACCCGAACCCTAATTGGCAGTGCACAAAATGCACGCCTTGTGCCGTAAATTGCCAGCCGGGTTGCCTGATGGCGTGCCCCGGTTGCGAGGAGCCTGCAGGCTCCCTTCAGTGTGAACCCCGCAGATTTCCGGAGCGGTTCAGCCTATTTTTCGACCACGACCCCGATCTCTCCGTCACGATGCAGGGCGTTGATGCCGACATCTTCCCCGTAGCGGGCCAGGTGGAGATCGATGCGTGCGTTGCCGACCTGCAGGTTGCGAAACCATACTTCGTCGAGGAAGGGGGGCAGAACCGGGTGACGGAAGCGAATTTTCCGGCTGGTGGCATCGATTTCCAGGCCCAGGGAGGCCTGCAGCAGCTGGAATACCGCCCCGGCCGCCCAAGCCTGGGGGGAACAGGCCAGCGGATAGAGGACCGGACCCTGACCGGGCAGGCGGCGGAAACCGCAGAACAGTTCCGGCAGACGACACAGTTCGACCTGCAGTGCCAGATGGTAGAGTCCCTCGAACAGTTGCATGGCCTGCCGGGTGCGGCCGTAGCGGGCCAGGCCGAGGGCGATCAGGGCGTTGTCGTGGGGCCAGACCGAGCCGTTGTGGTAAGCCATCGGATTGTAGCGGGTGCTGCCCTCGGCCAGGGTACGGATTCCCCAGCCAGAGAAGAACTCGGGGGAGAGCAGTTTTTCGGCCAGTCGGGCGGCCTGTTCGGGGGTGGCGATGCCGGTGAACAGGCACTGGCCGGCGTTGGAGGCGGCGACCCGGCAGGGGCGCTTGTTACCGTCGAGGGCCAGGGCGTAGCAGGAGAGTTCCTCGCACCAGAAATCCCGCTGAAAATTCTTCCGCAGCTGCCGGGCGGCCCGCAGCTGCCGGGCGGCCAGTTCGTCATCCCCCATGACTTCGGCCAGCCCGGCGAGTTCCCGGCGGGCGGCGTAGAGATAGCCCTGCACCTCGCACAGGGCGATGGGGCCCCTGGCCGGACTGCCGTCGGCGTGAAACACCGAGTCCCAGGAATCTTTCCAACCCTGCTGGACCAGGCCGTCCGCCGACTGGCGCTGGTATTCGAGGTAACCGTCGCCGTCCCGGTCGCCGTAGCGTTCGATCCACTCCAGGGCCCGTAGCAGGTGCGGCCAGAGCTGTTGCAGAAAGTCCCGATCGCCGCTGCGCCGGAACCAGGCACCGGCCAGCAGCAGAAAGAGCGGGGTTGAATCGACGCTGCCGTAGTAACGCCCGAAGGGAATCTCGCCCAGCGCCGCCATCTCCCCGCGCCGGGTTTCGTGGAGGATTTTTCCCGGCTCTGCGTCGGTTTCCGGGCAGTGTTCCGCGGCCTGGTGGGCGGCCAGGAAGCCGAGGACTCCACGGGCGATGGCCGGGTTGAGCCAGAGGGTCTGCAACGCGGTCAGCAGGCCGTCGCGGCCGAAGGAGGTGCTGTACCAGGGGACCCCGGCGTAGGGATAGATCCCCTGCGGGGTCTCGGTGAAGAGCATGTGCAGATCATCGAGGGAACGCTCCAGCCATTCGTTGAAGTGTCCCTTGCTGGTGCTGATCGCGCAGTGTTGGGCGCGGTAGCCCTCCATCCGCCGCAGGGATGCGCCGAATTCGACGTCATAGCAGCCGGTCCGGCAGAGCTCGGCATCGTTAAGGCAGCCGAAGGTCAGGTAGAGATTGCGTTCCTCGCCCGGGCCGATGCTGAGCTGCAGTTCGGCACTCTCCCCGCTGATCTGGATCGGGTCCGGTTCGAAGCAGATCTGCAGTTGTCGCCGCACTCCGTCGCGGCCCCGGTAGGGAAGTTTGACCGCGTCCCGGTCGGTTCGGGCCGGCAGCCGTTGGCCACGAGCCTGGCGCTGCATGCCGCGGACCTCGAAAATGTCGCGGAAATCGCCGTCGAAACGGAACCGAAAGTGAAGGGTCACCGGCTCTGCGCCGAAATGGCAGATCCTGATCCGTTCGAAACAATGTCGCTGCCAGAGAAATTTCGAGCGGAACAGGTGCAGACTGCCGCGGGGGAGTTCGTTGCCGTCGGCCAGGACCAGGTCGGGGTTGGTCAGATCGACGGCCAGCAGTTCATTGCGTTCGTTGACGGTTGAGCTGAGCAGTAGCGGACGCTGGTTTTCGATCAGGAATTCGAGTCGTGAGAGAAACCGGGTTCCCTCGTGGTAGAGTCCCTGTTCGCCCCGGCCGATCGGCTGGATGTCGCCGCGGCAGTCGAAGACCGCGAAGGTTTCCCCCTGCTTCAGCACCCGGGTGCGGTCGTCGGCCAGGCAGGAGGCCGCCTGGATGTAGTACTGGTCCTTGACCTGGATGATCTCGTCCATCGTCAGGCCGCCGTCTCCACCCGCCAGTCGGTTGCCGGCGGTTGCGGCCGGTCGTGGCGCGACTGTCCCTGCCGTTGGTAGAGTTCGAGGTAGTTGCGCGCCATCTGTTCGACCGAAAAGCGGGTTTCGAAGACCTGCCGGCAACAGTGTCGGTCCAGGGAACCGATTTCGCGTACCCGTGCGACCGCGCTGCTGATATCGCTGACGATGAAGCCGCTCTGTCCCTCGACCATGACTTCGGGCACCGAACCGTGACGGAAGGCGATCACCGGCGTGCCGCAGGCCATCGCTTCGATCATCACCAGTCCGAACGGCTCCGGCCAGTCGATGGGGAACAGCAGGGCGAGGGCTCCGCCGAGAAATTCCTGTTTTTCATGTTCGCCGATCTCGCCGATGAACTCGACCAGGGAGCTGTCGAGCAGCGGTCTGATATGAGTTTCGAAATACTCCCGGTCGGCCCGGTCGACCTTGGCGGCGATTTTCAGGGGGATGCCCGCCCGCCTGGCGATCTCGATGGCCCGGTCAGGTCGTTTTTCCGGCGAGATGCGGCCGAGAAAGGCCAGATAGTCTCCCGGCTGTTCCTGCAATCGGAACAACTCTTTCGGCAGGCCATGATGGACGGTGCCGAGCCAGTTGGCAAAGGGCAGGGGCGCGCGCTGGGCATCCGAGATGGAGACCAGCGGCATGTCGCGATACTCTCGGTAGAGCGGCGCCAGATCGGGAGTGTCGAGACGGCCGTGGAGCGTGGTCAGCTGGTTGCAGCGGTGGCGGCGTGAGAGCGGAAAATGCAGGTAGTCGATGTGAAAATGGACTGCATCGAATTCGTCGACCCGCCTGAAAATCTCCTCCAGCATCCGCAGGTGCTGCGCCAGGGGGTCGCTGCAGTTGCCGAGTCGCAGTGCCCTGGGGGTGCAGGGGATCAGCTCGGCCGAGGTTGTCGAGTCGGCACTGGCGAACAGGGTCACATCGTGTCCCTGGCGGACCAGCTCTTCGGTGAGAAAGGATACCACGCGTTCGGTGCCGCCATACCGGCTCGGAGGAACGCTTTCGTACAGGGGGGATACCTGGGCGATTTTCATAGGACCTCCTTTTCTGTGTCGTACCCAGAGGTGCAGTTCGAAACAAAAAGAAAATGCTACAAAAACCGATTTTGATGGTCGGTGAGAAATCCCAATTTAGTCCGTCCGGCGGAAATTTCAAGTGGAAAAGAATGGTGGCGTCGCAAAAACTCACCAGCAGCTGCGTTGCTGCGTTTGTCTCGCTGCTTCAACGTACGTAAGTGCGCTTCATTGCTCGACAATCGCGCGCCTTGCTGCTGGCGCTTTTTGCTTAGCCAACATTCTTGATGCTTTTTGCGAAAGCATCAAGAATGGGAATTCAAAGCAGGGGGACGGGTCCCTGAGTCGCAGGGCATCGCTCCGCTGGCTGGGCGGGGCCATCAAGAAAAAGGCGACCGCAGGGTCGCCTTGAAGAGCTGCATCAGATCCGGTTCCGGGTCATTCGAGCTTTTCGCAGATTTCGCTCGCCCAGACTTCGGAACCTTCCCCGACATGGACGTTGAAATAGCCGTGGTCGCACATGTAGACCTCGCCGGCGGTTTCCGTGTCGGTGTTCATGACC
Organism: Geothermobacter hydrogeniphilus; assembly: GCF_002093115.1. Lineage (NCBI taxonomy): Bacteria > Pseudomonadati > Thermodesulfobacteriota > Desulfuromonadia > Desulfuromonadales > Geothermobacteraceae > Geothermobacter > Geothermobacter hydrogeniphilus. The sequence continues at coordinate 5,954 of NZ_NAAD01000039.1, forward strand.
CTCGGTTTCTGGCCGGAATCCAGCTTTTTGCAAAGATCCTCGTAGGTGTAGATATCCATGGATTTCCTCCTCTCTCCTTTTGTTTCATTTTAGCACAGGAGAGGGGCCTGATGCCTGTCGCTAAGGAGGGTGTTCAGTCCTCTTTCGCCAGGTAATCACCCAGCAGTGAGCGGCTGTGTTCGTCGTCGTGGCAGTAGGCGCAGAGATTCTCCCAGTTGCTGCCGTCGGGCGGATTGTTGTTGTGATTGCCGTCGCGATGGTGGACGGTGAGCAGGTGCAGGTTTTCGCGCTCGAACTCGCGACCGCACTTGGCGCAGATCCAGCCGTGCAGCTTCAGCGATTTTTCCCGGTAGGTTTCCCGCCCGGCTTCCCCGGCCTTCAGTCGCCGGGTGATCTCGGCGATCTCCTCGGCACTTTTCGCCGGCCGCGGCCGGCGTCTCCAGTTGCTCATCTGCTCTTCTCCTCTTTAAGTGGCCCGGTCCCCTCGACTCCGGCTGCTGCAGCGGGTACTCTTTATCAGGAGGCTGTCGACAGCCTCCTGAAGCGGATCAATTCCTCAGAGGTCAATTATGGCTGCCAGGACACTCTACGACAAGTTATGGAACGATCATGTGGTGAGGTGTGAGGAGGATGGCACCTGTCTGCTCTATATCGACCGCCAGCTGATTCACGAAGTCACCTCGCCGCAGGCCTTTGAAGGGTTGCGGTTGGCCGGGCGCAGGCCCTGGCGGGTGGAAGCCAACCTGGCGGTGCCCGATCACAACGTACCGACCGTCGATCGGCTGCTCGGCATCTCCGACCCGGTCTCGAAGCTGCAGGTCGACACCCTGGAGCAGAACTGCGAGGAGTTCGGTATCCGCCTCTTCAGGATGAACGACATCCGTCAGGGGATTGTGCATGTCATCGGCCCCGAACAGGGGGCGACCCTGCCGGGGATGACGGTGGTCTGCGGCGATTCCCACACCGCCACCCACGGCGCCTTCGGGGCGCTGGCTTTCGGCATCGGCACCTCGGAGGTCGAGCATGTCCTCGCCACCGGCTGCCTGCTGCAGAAAAAATCCAAAAACATGCTGGTTGCCGTGGACGGCAGGCTCGGTCACGGCGTCACCGCCAAGGATATCGTGCTGGCCATCATTGGCAAGATCGGCACCGCCGGCGGCACCGGCCATGCCATCGAATTCGGCGGCGAGGCGATCCGCGCCCTTTCCATGGAAGGGCGGATGACGGTCTGCAACATGGCCATCGAGGCCGGCGCCCGCGCCGGGATGATCGCCGTCGACCAGACCACCCTCGACTATGTTCAGGGTCGTCCGCTGGCACCGCGGGGGGCTCTATGGGGACAGGCGGTGGCCGCCTGGGGCGATCTTCACAGTGACCCGGGGGCCGTTTTCGACCGGGTGGTCAATCTCGACGCGGCCACCATCGAACCGCAGGTCAGCTGGGGGACTTCGCCGGAGATGGTGATGCCGGTCGGCGGTGTGGTCCCCGACCCGGCCGCCGAGCCTGACCCGGTCAAACGTCAGGGGATGGAGGCGGCGCTGACTTATATGGATCTCAGGCCGGGAACGCGGATGGTCGATATTCATCCCGACAAGGTTTTCATCGGTTCCTGCACCAACGGCCGCATTGAGGATCTGCGTGCCGCGGCGGCGGTGCTGAAGGGGCGAAAGATCGCCGCCAGCATCCGGCTGGCGATGGTCGTGCCCGGCTCCGGCCTGGTCAAGCAGCAGGCCGAGGAGGAGGGGCTCGATCGCGTCTTCAGGGAGGCCGGGTTCGAATGGCGCGAGCCGGGTTGTTCCATGTGCCTGGCGATGAACGCTGACCGGCTTGAACCGCAGGAACGCTGCGCCTCGACCTCCAACCGCAACTTCGAAGGCCGCCAGGGGCAGGGGGGACGCACCCATCTGGTCAGCCCGGCGATGGCCGCCGCGGCGGCGGTGGCGGGGCATTTCATCGATGTGCGGGAGCTGGAAGACTGAAATCAGGAGTCAGGAGTCAGGAGTCAGGAGTCAGGAGTCAGGAGTCAGGAGTCAGAAGTCAGAAGTCAGAAGTCAGAAGTCAGAAGTCAGAAGTCAGAAGGGCGCTGGTACCTTTCGCCCTCGGCCTTTGGCCTTTAGCCGCTTTTAAGGATACCTATGGAAAAATTCACCCGCATGACCGGCCTGGTCGTTCCCCTGGACCGGCCGAATGTTGATACTGACGCCATTATCCCCAAGCAGTTTCTCAAGTCGATCAGGCGAACCGGTTTCGGCCCCTACCTGTTCGACGAGTGGCGCTATCTTGATCATGGCGAACCGGGGATGGATTGCAGCGACCGTCCCCGTAATCCCGATTTTGTCCTCAATCAGCCGCGCTACGAGGGGGCGGGCATTCTGCTGGCGCGGCGGAACTTCGGTTGCGGTTCCTCTCGCGAACACGCTCCCTGGGCGCTGCTCGACTATGGCTTCCGGGTCATCATCGCACCGAGTTTCGCCGACATCTTCCGCGGCAACTGCTTCAAGAACGGCATCCTGCCGATTGTCCTCGACGAGGCGGTTGTCAACCGGCTTTTCGTCGCGGTGGAAGAGAACGAGGGGTACCGGCTGCGGGTCGACCTGGAGGGGCAGAAGCTCACCACGCCTGAGGGTGACATCATCCCCTTCGAGGTTGACCCCTTCCGCCGTGATTGCCTGCTGGGCGGCCTCGACGAGATCGACCTGACCCTGCGGCACGCCGAAGAGATCCGTCAATATGAACGGCGGCGGCAGAAGCGGGCGCCCTGGCTGTTTGAATAATTCTTCACTACGGAGGCACGGAGAAAATTGTTTTGCCACCAAGATACCAAGAGCGCCAGGAAAATCTTTTTTTAACGGAGAGTCGCTGAGAGGGAGAGAACGCAGAGAAAACCAAAAGCAGATTTTTGGGTTTAAACCCAAAATTTTTTCTCTCCCTCTTTGCTCCTCTCCGCCTCTCCGTTAAATGAGTTTTTGACCTTCTTGACGAACTTGGCGTCTTGGTGGCCCAAAGATTTTGAAGTTCTCTGTGTTTCCGTGGGAACTTATCCGGGAGGCAGATATGCGTGTCGAAACAGATCTCAAGCTCGGTTTCAAGAATGTCCTCATCCGTCCCAAGCGCTCGACCCTGAAGAGCCGTGCCGAAGTGGTGCTGGAGCGGGAGTTCCGATTTCTGCACAGTGGACAGCAGTGGCGCGGGATTCCGATCATTGCCGCCAACATGGATACCGTCGGCACCTTCGAGGCCGCCGAGGTCCTCGCCGGCTTCGGTCTTTTGACCGCGATTCACAAGCATTACAGTCCGGCGGACTGGGACGATTTTCTGCAGGGTCGCGATCAGGTGATCTGTGAACGGGTGATGGTCAGTACCGGAACCGGCGAGTCTGATTTCAACCAGTTGCAGAAGATTCTGGAGGTGCATCCGCGGCTGCGGTTTGTCTGCATCGATGTCGCCAACGGCTACGCCGAGGCCTTTGCGGCCTTTGTCTCCCGGGTGAGAGAGGCTTACCCGGACCGAACCATCATTGCCGGCAACGTGGTGACCGGAGAGATGGTTGAGCAGTTGCTGCTTTCCGGTGCCGACGTGGTCAAGGTCGGTATCGGTCCCGGTTCTGTCTGCACCACCCGGGTCAAGACCGGGGTCGGTTACCCGCAGCTCTCGGCGGTGATCGAATGCGCCGACGCCGCCCACGGCCTCGGTGGCCGCATCATCTCCGATGGTGGCTGTACCTGCCCGGGAGATGTCGCCAAGGCCTTCGGCGGCGGCGCCGATTTCGTCATGCTCGGCGGCATGCTCGCCGGTCACGATGAGAGCGGCGGGGAACTGGTTGACCGCGACGGGCAGCAGTACAAGCTCTTCTACGGCATGAGTTCGACGACGGCCATGGAAAAATACGCCGGCGGAGTGGCCGAGTACCGTTCCTCGGAAGGGAAGGTGGTCGAGGTTCCCTATCGGGGGCCGATTGCCGAAACGATCCGGGACATTCTCGGCGGACTGCGTTCCGCCTGCACCTATGTCGGTGCCGGGGCGCTGCGGGAGCTGTCGAAGCGGACGACGTTTATACGGGTGATGGAACAGGAAAACCAGACGTTTTCGTGAGGGCGGCCGATATCCGCACATCTGCTGCGTTACCCTCGGCCTTCAATCCTCGACGTAGCTGCCGCTACGCCTGTGGTTTCAGTCCTCGGGTGCCTTGCAGCTGCACGAATCTCGACCGCCTTCAACGGTAGTGCTGGGGCGGCCGATACGCACGCATCTGCTGCGTTGCTCCCGCGCCTCGTCATTCCGACGTAGCTG
>NZ_NAAD01000040.1 GCF_002093115.1 Geothermobacter hydrogeniphilus
GCGAGGTGCGAGGTGCGAGGTGCGAGGTGCGAGGTGCGAGGTGCGAGGTGCGAGGAAAGGGTAAAATACCGATATGGTCAAAGGCAAACAGATTTATGCCGAGGTAACGCAGCAGACGGCGTGAAGCTGTTTTGCCACTCAACACAGCCACAAGGCGAGCAGATTTGCCTTGGATGCTAGGCGCAGCAGAGATGGGCACCGCAGGCGTAGCGGCAGCTACGTCGAGGATGACTATCTCCGCTGCAACAACGCAGACAGGGTGAAGCTGTTCGCCGCCCTACGGAGACGGCGTTAAGCTGTTCGCCGCCCTACGGAGACGAAATGCAAGGATTTATAAACACAACCCGCGAAGACCCCGCCAAAGAGGACGTCAACCAGCGGGTTCTCAACTTCGAGGAGATCTACCGGTTTTTCAACAACCGTGTGGTCAGGCGGCAGGCGGAGCGCTGCGTGCAGTGCGGCGATCCTTTCTGCACCGCAATCGGCTGTCCGCTGCAGAATTACATTCCGCAGTGGCTGGAGGCGGTTGCCGAGAAGGACCTGGAGAAGGCGTTCCTGCTCTGCAACGAGACCTCGCCTTTTCCCGAGATTCTCGGCCGCATCTGCCCCCACAACCGGCTCTGCGAAGGGGCCTGCACTCTCGATGACGGCTACGGCGCGATTTCCATCGGCGCCATCGAGGCCTCGATCACCGACCTCGGCTTCCGCGCCGGCTTCAAGCTTCCCTTCCCCGGCCTGACCCGCGGCAAAAAGGTTGCCGTGGTCGGCTCAGGTCCGGCCGGGATGAGTTGTGCCCATTTCCTGCTGCGGGCGGGGATCGAAGTGGAGATGTTTGAACGCTCCGACATCCCCGGCGGCCTGCTCGCCTGCGGCATTCCCGGCTTCAAGCTCGACAAGGCGACGGTCAGCCACCGCTTCGAGATCATGCAGCAGGCGGGCCTGACCCTGCACCTGAACAGCAATATCGGCAGTGACCTGCCGTTGGCCAGGCTGGTGACCGATTTCGATGCCGTTTTCCTCGGCCTCGGTGCCACCAACGGCAAACGCGCCAACATCCCCAACGAGGATCACGAACAGGTCTACCTGGCCATGGAGTTTCTCACCAGTGTCCAGCGCCGCCTCGCCGGGCGCTCGTGGATGGAACGCTTCTCGGTTCTCGGCAAGCGGGTGGTGGTGGTCGGCGGCGGCGACACCGCCATGGACTGTGTTCGCACTGCCGTTCGCGAGGGTGCCGAAAGTGTCACCTGTCTCTATCGCCGGGACGCGGCCAACATGCCCGGCAGCAGCAAAGAGTTTCACAATGCCGCCGAGGAGGGCGTCCATTTCCTCTTTAACGAGGCGCCGACACGTATTGTGCTTGATGAACAGGGCAATCTGGTCGGTATCGACGCGGTCCGCACCCAACTTGGAGAACCCGATGACAGCGGTCGACAGCGCGTTGAAATGCTCGCCGACTCCGACCACTGCGTCCCGGCGGATGTCATCATCATGGCCCTCGGCTTCGACCAGGAACCCCATCCCTTCCTGGAACAGGAGGGCATCGAACTGCAGCAGTGGGGCAACATCCAGGTCGATGCCGAAGGACGCACCAGCCACGCGAAGATCTTTTCCGGCGGCGACTGCCATCGCGGCGCCGACCTGGCGGTGACCGCCGCCGCCGACGGGCGCACGGCCGCTTTCGGGATCATGAAGCAACTGCTGGAATAGACCGGTTCCGATATCGGCAGAAGCAATGAAGCTGTTGCCCTCGTCCCCCATCCCGCTTATAGTATCCCTGAATCGGTGAGTCCCTTGTCGGCGGATAGCACAAGTCATTGCTCTGCCTGAGCTTCCCAAAAATCACCAGCGAACCTACGGGTGCGCTTCAGATTTTTGGAAATCCCATTTAAGACCAGGCACTTGCATTCTCCATCCAACTGGAACTCACGGATTCAGGAGTATCCCCATACAATTTTCTGTCGCCGGTTTGCCTGACACGAACCGGCAGCTCGTTTTACATTCCGGAGGTTGTTTTGCTGAGAAAATACGGAATCCATGTCACCCTGCTGCTCGCCGCCCTGGCGATCATCATTCTCCCCCGACTGCACCAGAAGCCGGATCCGGCCAAGCTGGCGGAGGCAAACCGGAGCGCAACCCGGTTTCTGCAACTGGTCGACAACCAGAACTATGAACAAAGCTGGCAGGCCGCGGCCAAACTGCTGCAGGAAAAAGTTCCCAGTGAAGAGTGGATCAAGAAACTGACCAGTCTGCGCCAATGGACCGGACCGGTGGTGGAACGCAAACAGGTCGAAGCCCGCTATACGACCGAGGCCAAGGACAGCCCCGACGGCGAGTACATCATGCTCAACTACGAATCGAAATATCGGAACCAGCCCGACACCAAGGAACAGATCATCGTCATGCTGGATGATGACCACCTCTGGCGCGTGGCCGGCTATTTCGTCAAATAAGCAGGGGTCGGTGAACTCACCGACCCCTCCTCTTTTCCCCGCCGGAAGACTCTGTGCAATTTCCCCGGCGCCGGGTTCGCCCGCCGGCAACCTTAATGCGTCGGCGTCCCCTCTTTGAACGTCATCGAAACCTTGGTTCTGAAGTCGGTGGTGTTCGCCATTCCATGCATGTTGATGGCATGCTTGATCACCGCTTCCATCAGTTCTTCGTCATTGTTTCCGGTCAGAACTTCACTGCAGTGATCGTCTCCGGAAAAATCCCTGCATTCAACATATTTGCGTCCCATGACGATTCTCCTTCTCCGGCAAAATGCTTGTGAAACCGCAAAAATCTGTGACAGGTGCGGAACACCGTCCTGCCGGAGGCGGTAACCGCCCCTGTCCGCGCCTGTAGATATTTTACCGCTTTAGAGTGCCGGGGTACAGCTGATGGGCAAAAAAAGTCCCCGCAGTTCAGGAGGGTGAAACTGCGGGGAAAAAGGTTGTGTGCGTGTGTTACAGGAGGGCAGAACATGAAGAAGAAGTGTTCTGTTGGAGGTAATATTACCAATCTGGTTATATTTGTCAACATTTTTTTTGAATTTTCTTTTCAATATCAGAAACGAACGAAATTCTCGTGTGATCCCATAGTGTTGACGACACCCTGAATCCGTCGGAGAATAACGGTAGAGAACGGATCAACGAGGACAATCTGACACGACCGCGGGGGCCGGAGAAGCTGTGAAGATAGCGGAGGAAAGGATAATCAGGATTCTGCCGCCAATGATTCCAGCAGTTCGTCCTTCTCCTGCCAGATTTCATTGACCCATTTCTGCACCGCCGTCCGAAAGGCCGGATCGCTGCCATAATCGCCACTGCGCAGATGCTGCGGAAGCGGCCGGGAATCAATCACCACTTTGACGCTGCTCTTGTCTCCACTGAGAAAATCCCGGAAACCGGGGACACCCTCCGGATAGTAGATGGTGATGTCGATCAGTGCCTGCAGCTGTTCGCCCATGGCGCCGAGGACATACCCGGTGCCGCCGGGGCGCGGTTTAAGCAGATGCCGGTAGGGTGAGGACTGCCGTTGATGCTTGTCGGGCGTGAAGCGGGTTCCTTCCATGAAATTGAAGATCGCCGCCGGCAGGTGACGGAATTTGGCACAGGCACGGCGGGTGGTTTCGAAATCCTTGCCACGCTTTTCGGGGTGTTTTTTCAGGTACTGCTTGCTGTAGCGCTTCATGAACGGAAAATCGAGCGCCCACCAGACCAGCCCGATCACCGGAACCCAGATCAGTTCCTGCTTGAGAAAAAACTTCATCTGCGGCACACGCCGGTTGAGCAGTTGCTGGGAGATAAAAATATCGGCCCACGACTGATGGTTGCAGGTGACCAGATACCAGTTATCGGGACTCAATTCACTCCTGATGTCAACATCCCAGGGATTTTTTCGAACCATGCCGATCCAGAAGCCGTTGACCGTGATCCAGGAGGAGGTCATGACATTGAGCAGTCGGGTGCAGAGCCCGCGCCAGACGGGAAGCGGAACAACCAGCTTGGCCAGCGCGAGGCAGAAGATCGGCAGGCAGTGAAGCGCGGTGTTGCCGCAGAGCAGCGACATCGAAATAACGACACGCAGTTTTCTTGGCAGGAATCTGAGCATGGGCGGCAGTTTAGCCGGTCAGGGAGAGAATTTCCAGCCCAAAGTAGGGGCGACCGGCCGGTCGCCCCTACCCCTGTGGGCGCGAACCGTATGGTGCCATGCGGTCGTCCCCCCTGCAGGCGCGGACCTGGATTAAGGGGGATGCAGCGCCACCGTTCGAACAGGCGGGCATCTTCCTGGCCGCACTCAGTCGGGAGAAGAGAAAAATTCTCCGAGCAACATTTCCAGACGGGTGAACAGGTCCGCCATGAGCAATCCCGAGGCTTCCCCGCCGAGACATTCCCGCAGGGTGGCACAGGCCCCCGGATCGAACTGCAGCTCCTGCCCGCAGAGCCGGTAGAAGCGATTCACCGCCGCCGTCGCCTCGACCAGGTCGAGGTCAACCAGCAGGCAGGCATGAGCCAGCACCGCCGACCGCCCACTGCTCCCCCCGGCCCAGCGCTGGGCGGTGCCGAGCAATTTGCGGCCGGCAACCTGCAGGTTGTAGCGGCCGTCACAGAAGGAACCGGGAACTTCACCGATCCCGGCCGCCAAACCGTAGCCTTCCAGCAGCCGGGCGAACAAGCCGCAGAGGAGTCGATAACCGTTCTCCAGCAGCCATCCCTTCGGCTTGGGAAAAACCAGCGACAGGTTGAGGATCCCCGGCCCCTGCGGCACGCAGGAACCGCCGGAGCAACGCACCACCAGCGGCCAGCCCTCCCCCGCCAGGATCTCTGCAGCCTCCTCGAAATGCGGAAACCGCGCCTCGCGGCGGGTCACCACCAGGCAGCGGGGATCATGTTTTATGCAGATGACGGGTCCGCTGTCACCGCTGAGTACCCGCTGCAGCAACTGTTCGTCGTAACCGATGCTGGCCGCCGGGTCGGGGATCGGCTCGGGGCAGTCGATCTGCCAGGGACGGTCGACGATTGGCAGGGTGGAATCGAAATCCGGGCAGGTGACAGACATGCACCGATTGTACTTGATGATGTCTTTCTTCTCCAGTGGGATGCGCCAACGGGTCGACGGAAGGAAACCACGTTGAGTATCCCCCGGCAGAGCCGGGGGCTTCAGCACGACGATCATCCCCCCGTTCAGAATGCCAGGGTGACATTGACCCCGACCTGGTTCTGACTGTCGATCGCCAACTTGGCATCATCACTCAGGGCACTGGAGAAAACATAGGATGCCGAAACCGCGAGGTCGTCAGCCAGTTCGTAATCGGCGCGGAGTACGAACTCGTAATCGTGAAAGTCACTGTAGTTGCCGACGGAATAATCGCTCTCGTCGTTGTATGAAACCGACAGGCCCGGCGTCACGCTCAGCTTATCCATGATCTTGAAGCCCTGTTCGACCGCAAAAACATAGAACAGGCCGCTCTCTTCGGCCTTGTCCCAATCATAGAAGACGGTCAGTGACGGGGACGCGATGGTATGAAGAGAAACACCGGCATAGAGTTCGTTGGTATCCTCGGCACCGTCCAGAGCATAGAAAATGTTGCCGACACTGATCGACACCAGGTCGTTCAGATCTCGTGAGTAATCGAGCGTCAGATCGGTTTCGTTGATCTCTCCCGCATCGAAACCTTCGCCGACGTCATTTTTCAGCTGCAGATTGCTCCAGTAACTGACTGTTAAGGCTCCGAAGCTGACATCAACCCCGCCCTGGGTGACCGGCATTCCGCCGCTCAAATCGAATCCGCGCCACAGGTACTTGTCATAAACGCCGATATAGGCATCACCTTCAGCCTGAAAAGCCATGGCGGAAACCGGGGCCAGGCAGACAACGGCAAGAACCGAAACAATCAATATCAGACACAGCTTTTTCATTTTATTCAAACTCCTTGTCAAGGGTTGAAGATTCCGGGCGGCGACTGACTCCGCCCGGAGAGTGGGATATTTTCAGGGTTGTTCGACCGGGCGGGCCGAAAGCGAATCGACCGCCCTGGAGGCATTGCCACCGGAGCCGCCGGGAGTAATAACACTGCCGAGATGCACGGTATGGAAATCGGGATAGGCATTGGCGCCATGTTCGGAGAAATCGAGACCGGCCAACTCCTCCTCTTCGGTGACGCGCATGCCGATCACCAGGTCGATCAGCTTGAAGACCACCAGCCCGGCAACAAAAGCCCAGGCGAAACAGGCACCGATGCCGACCAGCTGCACACCCACGGTTTTCAGTGAAAAACCGGCGCTGTCGAACAGTCCGGCCGCCAGGGTACCCCAGGCGCCGCAGACCCCGTGGACCGAAACGGCACCGACCGGATCATCAATCCTGATCTTTTCGAAAAAGAGGACCGAAAAGAGCACCAGCACCCCGGCCACCAGACCGATAATGACCGCCGAGGCCGGGCTGACATTGGCACAACCGGCGGTGATGCCGACCAACCCGGCCAGGGCACCGTTGCAGGTCATGCCGATATCGCTCTTGCCGTACTTGATCCAGGTTGCGGCCATGGCGGAAAAGGCACCGGCCGCGCCGGCCAGGGTGGTGGTTACGGCAATCAGCGCGATGGAAGTATCACCGGTGGTGGTGGACCCGGGATTGAACCCGTACCAGCCGAACCAGAGCAGGAAAACCCCGAGGGAGGCGATGGGAATATTGTGCCCCGGAATCGGCCGCGCCTTGCCGTCTTTGTCGAACTTGCCGAGCCGCGGGCCGACGACGATGGCGCCGGCCAGGGCCAGCCAGCCGCCGACCGAATGCACCACGCTCGAACCGGCGAAATCGATGAAGCCGAGACCCTCCAGCCAGCCGTTGCCGTGATACAAGGATCCCCAGGCCCAGCCGCCGAAAATCGGATAGATCAGGGCCGAAACCAGGACCGAATAAACCAGGTAGGCACTGAACTTGGTACGTTCAGCCACCGCGCCGGAGATGATTGTTGCGGCGGTGGCGGCGAAAACTACCTGGAACATCCAGAACGCATAGTTCCAGGGCGCGTCATCACCGACGGCACCACCGAAAAAGAAGTCAGACGTTCCGAACCAGCCGTTGCTGCCCCCGAACATCAGACCGAAGCCGACCGCCCAGAAGGCAATGGCTCCAACCGAGAAATCCATCATGTTCTTCATCATGATGTTGCAGGCATTCTTGGCCCGGGTGAACCCGGCCTCGACCATGGCGAACCCGGCCTGCATCAGGAAAACCAGGAAAGCGGCCACCAGGGTCCAGACGAAATTGAGGTTGGTCTGCACCTGACCGGCGGTCAGCGGCGCGTCTCCAGCCAAAACCAGGCTCGGCAGCAGAACCAGCAGGAAAGAGGTCAGCAAGGCAATACGCTTCAACATGGTGAAATCCTCCTTTGTTTTTAGAGTTACACCTGAATCCGTGAGTTCCTGTCGGATGGAGAGTGTAAGTACTTGGCCTGAATGGGATTCCCAAAAATTTGAAGCGCACCCATAGGTTCGCTGGTCATTTTGGGGAAGCTCAGGCAGGTCAATGACTTGCGCTATCCGCCGGTAAGGGGCTCACTGATTCAGGTTACAGGGAATCGATACCGACTTCTCCGGTACGGATACGCACCGCCTGACCGATATCGGAAACGAAAATCTTGCCGTCACCGATGCGGCCGGTACAGGCTTCCTTCTGCACGGCTGCGACCACCGCCCCGACCTGGTCGGCGGCGACCACCAGGTCGATCTTCACCTTGGGGATGAAATCAACCTGGTACTCGGCGCCGCGATAAAGTTCCGTGTGCCCCTTCTGGCGCCCGAAACCCCGGACCTCGCTGACGGTCATCCCGGTGATTCCGAGATCTGTCAGGGCAGTCTTGACGTCGTCCAGTTTGAACGGCTTGATGATGCATTCGACCCGTTTCATGGCCATCTCCTTTCCAGCGTTGATGAATTGAACTTCCTGGGATCATGGATGCCTGTCCGGAAACCTGAATCAGTGATTTTCTGTTGGATGGAGAGTGCAAGTGCTTGGTCTGAATGGGATTTCCAAAAATCTGAAGCGCACCCATAGGTTCGCTGGTGATTTTTGGGAAGCTCAGACAGATCAATGACTTGTACTCTCCGCCGACAAGGTACTCACTGATTCAGGGGAAACAGAAAACGCCCCGCTTCACCCGTGGTATCAACGGATAAAGCGGGGCGCCATTGCCCGGTTATTCATTATCGGCCAGGGAATCACACGCGAACGACGTTGTTCCGCGGCGACCCTGTCGTCGGCAGACAGCCCGGAAGCTGTCGACCACTGTCATGATTGAACGGTTAGCAGCAACCATGCCAGTTGTTTTTAGCTATGATTTCAACCAGTTGACAAACAGCAACCTCACCGCCTGCATATTTATTGACCACCCTGAAGAGCATCTGATCAATCCGCGGGCAATCGACAAAAAGAGTCCTCACAAGTGACTTTTTCCTTGTCCGGACAGTGACACTTTTCTATACTGAAGCATATTGGCTCTCTGCCTTGCAGGTGAGGTCGCAAAGCCCCGGCGGTATAGTTGTAGAACGGGACTGTTTCAACGACATGGTGTGCCAGCCCGCCACGTAGCGGGACGCCTGAAGTGCCGGTAAACGGTCCCACTTATTCGGGAGTCGCCTGAGGCCCCGAGACCCACGGCAGCGGTGGAGAGTCTTTGCTGGAAAAAGGCGCCCCTATTCAAGAGGCGCCTTTTTTGCGTCCTTTCGAGCCGTTGGAAAGCGCATCCGGCCGAAAAATTTCTGTTCGCCGGCAACCGGTTATGCTAGTGTCCATGCGGAAAATCCCCATGACACGACAGCTGTTCACGACAGAAACCCTTGTCGTTTGACTGAATGGAACCCCACGCATGACCGAAACTCCGACCTCAGATATCACCCGCCTGGAACTGGATGGCCGCGAAATCATCCTGATCGGCACCGCCCATATTTCCCAGAACTCGGTGGACACAGTGCGCGAGGTGATCGCCGCGGAGCAGCCCGATACCGTCTGTATCGAACTCGACGCCCAGCGGTTTCAGGCCCTGCGCGACCGCAACCGCTGGGAATCGCTCAACCTGATCCAGGTGGTGCGCAAGGGCCAGGTGCCTTTCCTGCTGGCCAACCTGGCGCTGGCCTCGTTTCAGAAACGGATGGGGCTGCAGACCGGGGTGAAGCCGGGGGCGGAACTCGCCGCCGCCGCCGAAACCGCCGAGGAACACGGTATCGCGGTCGAACTGATCGACCGCAACATCCGCACCACCCTGCTGCGCGCCTGGCGCAAAACCGGGCTGTGGCGCAAGCTGCAGCTGCTTTCGACCCTGCTCGCCAGCCTGTTTGAAAAACAGGAAATCAACGAAGAGGAACTGGACAAACTTCGCGAAACCGACACCCTGTCGGCAATGCTGGAAGAGATGGGCGATCTGCTGCCGAACGTCAAGCAGATCCTGGTGGATGAGCGGGATGCCTACATGGCGGAAAAGATCCGCCGCGCCCCCGGACAGAAACTGGTGGCAGTGGTCGGCGCGGCCCATGCAGCCGGAATCTGCAGCCGGATTCAGCAGCCGGCTGATCCGCAGACCTTTGCCGAGCTGGATGTCATTCCGGCCAAATCCATGATTTCGAAGCTGATTCCCTGGCTGATTCCGGGCATTGTCATCGCCCTGTTCATTGCCGGTTTTTTCTTCGGTGACCGTCAGGCGATGGCCGATGCCGCGGTCGCCTGGGTGCTGGTCAACGGCCTGCTTTCAGCAGCCGGAACCATCCTCGCCTTCGGCCATCCGCTGTCGGTCCTCGCCGCCTTCGTCGCCGCCCCGATCACCTCTCTCAATCCAACCATCGGCGCCGGCATGGTGGTCGGCCTGGTGCAGGCCTTTATCGCCGCCCCGACGGTCCGTGACCTGGAGCATGTCGGTGAAGACCTCGCCAATCTGCGCGGCTGGTGGCGCAACCGGGTCACCCGGGTGCTGCTGGTCTTCCTCTTCTCCTCCATCGGCTCGGCAATCGGCACCCTGGTGGCGTTTCACTGGCTGAAGGATCTGATCAGGTAGGTTCGAGGTTCGAGGTTCGAGGTTCGAGGTTCGAGGTTCGAGGTTCGAGGTTC
>NZ_NAAD01000041.1 GCF_002093115.1 Geothermobacter hydrogeniphilus
CCTGGATGGTGACGATGCCGGTGGCGGGGCTCGGATTGGTGGTCGTCAGGGTGGCAGGATCGAGATCGGTACAGGGGACGAATTCGATCACCTGCCAGTACTGGTTGCCACGCGACTGGGCACCGTTGGTCCGCCAATTGGAGAGCTGCAGGTTGCCGACTGCACTCAAACGTTGAATCCAACTGTTACGGGCAAAGGCGGTGCCGGTACCGTTGGTGGTGTTGTAGGTGTCGCTGAAGGCCTTGTTCAGGGCACTGACAGGCGTAATGGAAATGTTGACGATTCCTTCGTTGTCATCACCGGCATTCGGGTCGGTGGTCGCATCAACCAGGAAGTTTCCACGCTGTACCCGGGTCTTGCCGTCATTGGGAAACTCGACCACGGCGTAACGGATGGTGTTCTGGTAAGCGCCGGTCGCGTCACGGTGAGCAGTAATGGTGGTGGCGTTGGTCAACTCCAGGCCGACGGTGGTCTGCGACAAGCCGTCGTTGGCAGCGCTCCAACTGCCGTAGAGCCAACTGCGGACCGGATCGACGGTGGCGCCGATCGCCTGGGTCAGGCTGGCGCTGGACGTCGAGTCGAAGGTGAAGGTGCCTTTGTAGAGATTGACTCCGGAACCATTGCGGAAGGTGACGACTTCGTAGCGGGTCGTAGTAGTCCCGGTGGTGTTGACGCGGGTCGCCTTCACAGTGCTGCCGTCGGTCAACTCGCCCATCACCCGCGCCATATCCTGCGAAGCGTCGGCATTGTCGCTGCGGCTGCTGACCAGCACCAGCGATTTCGTCGCATCTATGGTCTGCGCCAGGGTTGCGGTTGCGCTGGCGGTGCCGCCCGGCAGGTTGATCTGGCCGCGCTGGACATAGAGTTCATTGTTGAAACACTCGACCAACTGGTACGAAACCCAGGCGTTGGGGCCGGTGGTGCCGACCCGGTCGAAACGCAGGGTGCCGGCATCCTGAATGTAACCGGTTGACATGTGATTGGCGGTATTGGTCTCGGTTGCGCCGCCGGCGATATCGACCAGCAGGAAGGCCTGACTGGTATCGGCAATGCTCACCGGCACGGTTACACTCGACTGGCCATTGGCATAGGCTACCCGGCCGCTGGTCACCTGGCAGGCACCCCAGTCAGGGATGATCGGCGCGGTGTTGTCGACGGTGATAGTATTCGACTGGACGATAACGGTGCCGCAGTCGGGATCGGTACCGGTCACCTCGAGAGTCACCGTTTCAGGCGCAAAGATACCGTAGGAACTGCTGTCCCACGGGCTGGCGACGGCAGAACCGTTGAGCTTGTAGGTGAAGCTGCCGACGTTGCCGGTGGTGCTGAACAACGTGGTCAGGTCGACATTGGCACCGGAAACCGTCTGGCCGTTGGTAATGCTAATGGTCGAAGGCGTCCCGTCGGTACAGGAACTCCAGGTGAAGGACTGGCTGTTACCCGGGGTGGTGGTGCCGCCGACATAGTAGATGGTGCCGCACTCGGGGTCGGTACCCCGAGCATAGAGGTTATAGCTGTTGCCGCTGGTCAGGATGGCGGAAACTTCCTGCGGATCGGGGTTCCAGGCCAGGCGTTCGACTTCGGTTGAACGGGCCGTGCCGCTAATGATCAGGTTGTCAACCGCGATATCATTCCGATAGATCGTACCGCTACCAACAATGTAGCGGATACGAAGCTTGAAGTCGCTGTTGGTGTAGGCACTCAGATCGATGGGCCCTTCCGTCACCCAAGTGTCGTTGTTGTTGCCGGTATTGATGGCCGAACCGGTGATGTCCAGATCCCAACTGGAGCCGTTCCAGGCGTCGACATGCAACGAGGCATCATTATTGTCGGCGACATTCATATCCCAGTCGAAGGTGAAGGAGAAGGCATACTGACTGGCATCAAGAACGTTACTTTCCAAATACTGCGAACTCCCGGCGGTAACCCCCACACCGTAAGTCACATTCGTCGCCGAACTCTCAAGATAGACATACGGGTCAGGATTTCCGTTGCCGGGACCGGTGCTACTTGATCCGGTCGAACCTGAAAGAGCGACCCAGCCGTTGGTCCCGTCAGAGCCGTTAACCCCGGTCCAGTTGCCGAAATTCGGTCTTGTCCCGTTTGAAAGACCGGCAAAGTCGTCCGTCTGGGTCGGAAAAGGGGATCCCGAACCGCTACCCTCAGTCACCCGAAACTCCAGGTTGGTCAAATCCACGGTACTGACCATCCCCGCGCCACTGAAGTCACCGGACGCTGTCGTTACACCATTGAAACTGATCGAAGACGGTGTCGATTCGGTACAGGACGGAGTCGTGACACTGGCGGTATTGGAATCGGCACTGTCACACCCACCGGAATTGCTGTGCCCACGCACCGTGTAGCTGTAACTGGTGTTGGCGGACACGGTATTGTCAGTATAGGAACCGGTGGTGACATTGGTGGCAATCTGCGTCCCACCACGATAGATGGTGTAGTAATCGTTGTTGGTGCCATCGTAAGTCCAGGTCAGGTTGACCTGGGTTGGCCCGGAAGCTGCGGCATTGAGGTTGGAAGGCGCAGTAGCAGAACATGGAGGAGTCTCGACACAGGGAGCAGCATTGGAATAGCCATCATCCCGCTTGATGGCCCGCTGGAAACGATCTCCCCCATTCACTTCGGACTTGATAAATCCCCAATCCCCGTTGGAAAGAGATGCGCCGGAAAAATCGGCCGTAAAATGAAAGTTGATCGTGGTGGTGCCGTTGCCGCTGTCAACACCGGCGGAGAAATCAGTCTGTGAACCATCCGACTTCCAGGTCAATTTATTGGTATCCCAGAAATCGGCCAGATCGATTTTTTTAAGCGTATCGCTGCTGGCGATTTTCATTGTGGCATAAACCGTGTCACCATCACCAAAGGTGTCGGTCTGGTTGCTGCGCGCGGAGTCACTGTAGAACCACACCCCGACATTCGGAGATCCCAACTCCAGGTGTCCGCCGACCTTGGCGTTGCCGTTGCCGTCATCTTTTATTTCAATCTGATAGAAATCAACTGATTGCCCGCCGGTGTTCCAGTCATAATAGTAGGTGGTCGGATTTGAGCCACTCTGCTGCATCCCTGCTTTGTCGAGCAGTTTATTGTCAGCACTGTCCTTGATTGTAATAACGGGCGTCTGGATCGTGGTGCTGGTGATGAATTCGATCCGTACCGTATCCCCGACGCTGAAAACGGTTCCCGGGGTGCCGCCGACGCTGGTCCGAAACGTATCTCCACTTGCGCCGACATAGTCACCTGTCCCGACACAGACATCGGCCAGTGACCACCCCGCGCCGCCACACACCATAACCACGGACAGAACGGCCATCAAAACCAATCGCGTGACCACTTTCATCCCGGAACGTTTCCAAATCCCGTCTTTCATCTTCATCCCTTCCTTATCCGCAACCCGGTCAAAACTGTGACAGTTGTTATTCATCATCGCCTCCCCGGTCAATGCATCATGCCGCCGGCCTGGGCGACATAACGGCCTGCAACCGACCGGTAAGATCCATGAGAACCCTGGCCGGAATGCAGGATCCGATTGACTTCCTCAACCAGGGCTTCTCCTTTACCGGTCAGAAAGACTGCCAGAGCAAGGGGATTTTCCCGATCCGGCTGGGTCCTCAACAGACCATGGCCCCTGGGACGAAGAACCGCGTCATCACCGCGCTCGACGTAATGAGAGAGCACCTTGACGTTACGACTGACCGTCCCCTGAGGCATATCAAGCAGACGACAAAGTTCCGGCATGGTGATGCCTGGGTTCTCGGCAACCGCCAGCAACAGGCTGAAATGCTGACTCGGCATCGCTTTACTGAGACGCCGGCGCAAAAACTCGATGGCGGCAAACATCCGGGAAATATCACTCATCGGCTGTGCTCCCTGATTTGTTTAATAAAGTCTTGAGACCATGACAATAGATATATTTCTGCCCGCGGCACTTTTAAGCAATTTCTATTCCCAGAGCAAGAATGGACAAATCAGTTAAAAAACAGCCACATATCAACAATATTAAAGTTCATGCCAACTCTATTACTACATCCACCCATCTTCGATATTACATGTGGTTAGAGATTTCTCTGCCTGTTGAATGGGTGTAACTTTTATTACCGATGTTTTCTTTCGGGCAATCAGATCCGACCAACCGGGCAGCCTTGGTGCACAGTTCCTTTTTTCCCTCGTGTTACCTTTTGCACGCCTTTTCCAAAATTCCCCTGGATAAGGAGATGCAAACCGATACCGTGGTTTGCCTTTGCCATATCCCGAGATGCCGGTCTTCACGCTGAGGTTCGAGATTCGAGGTGCGAGGTTCGAGGTTCGAGATTCGAGGTTCGAGATTCGAGGTGCGAGGTGCGAGGTGCGAGGCTGGAGGCTGGAGGCTGGAGGCTGGAGGCTGGAGGCTGGAGGCTGGAGGCTGGAGGCTGGAGGGCGAGGACTTCAGTCCTCGCCCTCGTGCATTTTCTTCAATCGCTTGTTGAGGGCCGGGCGGGAGATGCCGAGCATACTGGCGGCAATCCCCTGGTTGCCGTCAGCACGACGCATGGCTTCCTCGACCAGGGCCTCGGCAGCCGCACGCAAGGTCGGCAACTGACCGCCGAAGCGGATCGGATCATGACCGTTTTCCGGGTCATCGGACTCGACGGCTGGACCGTCAAAACCGATTCCCATGGCGCGTTTGAAGGCATCCATGGAGAGCTTGCGCCCTCGATGCATAGCAACGGCATCATAGACCATGGAACGCAATTCTCGCACGTTGCCGGGAAAATCATAACTGCGCAGCAACGTGTCAAGTTCGCGCGGCGGGGTCGGTTTGACCTTGCCGAACTCGGCGGCGGCTTCGGCCAGAAAATGGTCGGTCAAGACACGCAGATCGCCATTCCGTTCCCTCAGCGGCGGGATATGCAGATGATGGGTACGCAGACGAAAAAAGAGGTCTTTGCGAAACTTGCCCTGCTGCTGCAGTTCGGCCAATTCTTCATTGGTCGCCACCACCACCCGGGCCAGCATCCTCTTGGGCCGGTCACTGCCGAGGGGATAGTATTCACCGTCCTGCAGCACGCGCAGCAGCTTAGCCTGTGAATCGAGATTGAGGGAACCGATTTCATCAAGAAAAAGAGTGCCGCCACGAGCCTGATCGATGAGCCCGGGCCGTGCGTGGTCGGCGTCCGTGAACGCGCCACGGGCATGCCCGAAGAGGGTGTCAGCAAAGATAGTGTCATCCAGCCCGGCGATATTGACCGCCACCCAGGGGCCCTTCGGACGACCGACCTGGTGGATTGCCTTCGCCACCAGCTCCTTGCCGACGCCACTCTCTCCGGTGATCAACACCGGCTGACTGCTGCCGGCAATCGCCTCGGCATAATGAAGCAGACTGCGCATCCGGGGGTTCTCGGTGACAATGTCCCGAAAAGCATCGGGGTGTTCCAGCGTGCCGCGTATCAGCCCATCACGTAACTTGCGGTTTTCATAGGCTATCTCCTGCATCCGCAGGGCCCGTTGGACCCCGGCCACCAGTCGTTCATCCTCTGAGGTCTTGACAAAGTAGTCGAAGGCACCACTCTTGATGCAGGCGACAGCGGTATCGACCTGGTTGATACCGGTCAGCATGATCACCGGCAGGCTCGGATAATTTTCAACGATTTCCGGCAGCAGTTCCATACCGGAACGATGCGGCATGATGTTGTCGAGCAGCACCAGGCTGTATTCCCGACTGGCAAGCCGGGTCATGACTTCACGGCTGTCGGAACAGGATTCGATATTGCCGATGCCGCCGAGGCGTTCAAGCATGATCGCCATGCTGCGCAGCCAGGCCGGTTCATCATCGACCATCAGAATCGGACAAGGGGGATAGACGGTTGCACTCATACTGCTGCCTCCTGAAAAAACTGTTTCGCCGCCAAGGCGACAAAGGGGCAAGAAAACCTTTTCATAACGGAGATTCGTGAAAAATAAAAAAATCTAAGCTGCCTGCAATCCAAAACAAAGGGATTTTCTCTCTCCATAGCTACCCCTCTCCGCCTCTGCGTTGAACCTCTTTAGAATTTCTTGGCGTACTTGGCGACTTGGCGGCAGAAGAAATATTTCACTCGTCCCGCTCAGCGACCGGCAACCGCAACTCGGCTGTCGTCCCCTTGCCCACTTCGGAACGAAACAGCAAGCGGCCACCGTGCTCCTTGATAATGCGACCGGAAACCGACAGGCCGAGGCCGGTCCCGCCCTCGGTGCGACGGGTCGTGAAAAAAGGATCCGTGATACGCTCCAGATCGGCCGGCGCAATTCCCTTGCCACCATCCTCGACCACCAGCACCACCTCCCCGGCCGCCAGATCATGCCAGGTGCGAATTTCAAGCAATGCTCCCGGTTTTTCTATCGCCTGACAGGCATTCATTACCAGGTTGATGACAACCTGCTCCAACTGGCGGAACTGCCCATAAACCATCGGCAGATGGTCAGCGAGGACCTCACGAAAGCTGGCCCCGCTTTTCTTGATCTGGTTGTTCAGCAGCCGCACTGCAGTCCGGTAAACCTCATTCAAATCGACCTCACACAGTGTCGCATCATCCTGGCGCCGGACAAAACCTTTCAAATCCTCGACAATCCCCTTGATCCTCAGGCTGGCGTGGTGCATGTCCTGCAGTAATTCCGGGAATTCCTGCCGCAGGCGCACGATCCCCAAACCGCCGAGACGCAGATCCGGGTCAGCCTCCTCCGCTTCATCGAGCAACGGCTGGAGATCGTTCCAGACGTCAGCTACCAGACCGAGATTCATCTGGATCATGCCGTTGGGATTATTAATTTCATGCGCAACGCCTGCGGCCAGTTCGCCGACCGCTGCCAGCCTGCTGGCCTGTTCATGCTCGGTACGCAACCGGTATTCTTCGGTGACGTCCGAGGCAATCCGGATAACACCACGTATTCCATCTCCCTTGAGATTCTTCAAAGGAAAGGCTTTGACACTCTGAATACGTCCACCATCTTCCAGTTCAATATCTTCGCAGGGCTGCCCGGTTCGAAACACGCAGCAGACCGGACAGCGCTCTTCGGCAAAACTGCACTGATGCATGGCAACCGGTCCCGAATTGTCCCGGCCGGCAAACCGGTCCGGACCGGCCGCGCCGCCGGCGCGGTTAGCCCAGACGATTTGTCGCTGCTGATTGATCAGGGAAATCGAGTTGGGGATACCATCAAGGATGGTTCTGAATTCTGAACTCAACCGCCGGTAACGAATCTCGTTTTCCTGCCGCAGTTGGGCTGACTGCGCCAGCCGGTCCATGATCAGGTAGATCAGGGCCGCCGACAACAGGCTGAAAACCAATGTCCAGACGAGGAATGTGTAGGCGGTGCGCTCCCCCTCAGCGTAGATCCGCCGCTCCATCCGCATCGTCAGCACCGGCCCGAACTTTCCGGCAATGTCGAACAACAGGGCATGTCCGACGATGGTTTTTTTATCAACCGGGGCCGACACGATGTGCAGGTCATCCTCACCGGTCACCAGTCGGGAAGGGTTGCGATTGCGGGTTCGTTCAACCTGCTCGGGGTTCCAGAATTCTAGTTGCAGATCAAGATGGATACGTTGCGACAGGCTGGCAAGACTGGCGGTGGAAAACCGCCGCCCCATGATCAGGGTGCCGCGCGAAGGCCCCGTCCCCCGGCTGTCAAGAATCGGCTGCAGGGCCACCATCCACAAACTGTTGCCCGCGTGAAATAATCCGGACACACCCTCTCCAGAAGAATGATCCAGCGTTTTGGCGCTTTGAACCAGCAGTCGCACCGTTTCAGAATCCGGATAAAGAGATGAAGAATCTGCTTCCCGCTCTCCTTTCCAGACCACATTCCCATCTCGATCGAGCAGTAACAGCAAGTTCAGTTGCAGGCCGTCCAAGGTTCCTTCGGAAAGGTTCGATACCAGAAAACGGGGGTTGCGATCGACCATATAGCGGTAACAATCGTCCCATTCAGCCCAGTCCATCGCCAGCAACTGCAGGCTGTCGACATCGTGATAGATGGCATTAAAAGCGCGGGTCAGATTGTCATGCAGAACCTGACGTTCCAGACGGGTGAAGTTCTCCAGATAGAATTTGCGCGACAGCTGGTAGAGACCGAGGTTCAGCAACAGAACCAGGACCAGCAGCAGCATGATTTTATCCGGACGAAAAATGACGCGCATGAAAAACGAGGGCCTCCAACACCAGCATCAATGCATAAAACGACAGCAATTTACCTGCCAGAAGTCCTCTTGTAACAAAAAAATGGGCGAAAGGGCAAAGGCGAAATTTACTACTCGGCCTTAAAGTAAAAGGGCCGCCCCATCGGGACGACCCTTTTACTTTGCCTGTTGCAGTTCCTCAGCAGTGCTGGATATTGCTCATCCCTACCATGGGGTAACCTTGTTCCAGCCGTTACCCACTCCCGGAGTATCCCGGGTATCACTCGGATCATTGCCCCCGAGACGGTGGCAGTTCTGGGCACTGGTCCAGTTGGAAATCGAACGTCCAGTGTTATTCGAACCCGAAGTTGCCGTCTGATAATTATTGTCCCAGGTGTTGTGCTTGGTATCGAGACAGTTGGTCTGCATCAACTTCGGCAGACGACTGGCGTGCGGGTTGTGACACTTGGAACAACTGAACTTGTGGTACTGCGTCTGGGTGGTGGCCCCGGTCTCGTCAACACCCCATTCATCAGTGTTGTATTTCCGCGGCCGAGTGTTGCCAGGATCGACTGCCGGGGTGTAATTATGGGCCTTGCTATTTTCAGAACGGAAACCCCAGTTGCCATTATCAGCCGGATCTGTCATCCCCTGGAAGTGCATGAAGGGGTTGTCACTGTAGCCGGTCTGGCCACCTCGGGCATCAAAGACATTGAACGCCGCCGATCCGGTTCCGCCGATAACAGCGTTACTGTGGCCGTTGGTACCGACCCAGAGCCCTTCACCGGTGGTCTTGTCCATGGCATCGACATTGGTGCCATGACAGAGGGTACACAGACCGGCCGAAGACGCCAGCGTCCAGCCGGCGGTCGGGTTGCCGCTGTTCTGGTCGATCCAGTAACCGCCCATGGTGGCCTGGGCCGCCGACCCCCTGGGAACACCACCCCAGGTATTGGTATTGGGGTAGACCGTCCCGGACTGCGGGGCGCCGTCCTCCTTGTAGGGATTACCCATCCAGGTGCCGCGCA
>NZ_NAAD01000042.1 GCF_002093115.1 Geothermobacter hydrogeniphilus
TGGGTGCGCTTCAGATTTTTGAAAATCTCATTCAGACCAAGCACTTGCACTCTCCATCCAACAGGAACTCACAGATTCAGGAGTGTCTCCGCGCAAGTGAGACACTGATGAAAAAGGAGTCCCGATGGCCCTGACCGCCACCATCTTTAAAGCATCCCTCTCCCTCTCCGACATGGACCGCAACCATTACGCCGAGTACCCGCTGACCCTGGCGCGGCATCCTTCCGAAACCGACGAACGGATGATGGTGCGGCTGCTGGCTTTTGCTCTTCATGCCGATGAGCGGCTTGAATTCACCCGGGGGTTGTGCGTCGATGATGAGCCGGCCCTGTGGATGAAAAGCCTGACCGGGGAGATCGAACTGTGGATCGAGGTCGGCCTGCCGGACGAGCGGCGGCTGCGCAAGGCCTGCGGGCGGGCGGACAAGGTTGTCCTCTACTGCTACGGCGGCCGCGCCGTCGATCTCTGGTGGCAGCGCAACCAGGCCGCCCTGCAGCGTTGCGTCAACCTGGCGGTGATCGAGCTGCCTGTCGAGTCGACACAGGCGCTGGCCGCCCTGGCCGCGCGCGGGATGCAATTTCAGGTCAGTATCCAGGACGGCGGAGTCTGGCTGAGCAGCGCGTCAGAGACGCTCGCCATCTCCCCGCGGCTGCGCAAACAGGCTGCGACCTGAAAGGCTGCCCCCCCCGGGTTCAGTTAAAAGGAATTCTCCACCACCAGCTCTTCGAGGGGCAGTTGGCCGGGTTTCGGCCAGGAATCCCTGACCTTTTTACCGATAGCGATCATCGGTCCCATAACGTGATCGGCAGGCAGGTTGATCAGTTCAGCCACCTTTTCGATGTCGAAGCCGATCATCGGGCAACTGTCGTACCCCATCGCTTTGGCGGCCAGCATGATGGTCTGCATGGCGATGCCGATGGAACGCTGGGCCTCGTCGCGCTGCAGCCATTCGCGCCCTTCGTGGAAGGGGCCCATCCAGTTGACCAGCAGTTCGCAGACCTCCGGCGGGGCATTCTGCCAGTAACGCCGGGGATCCTTCTTCCAGGCCAGCAGGTCGGCGGTCATGATGATCAGCAACGAGGCATCGGTGATCTGCGCCTGGTCGTTGCCGTATTCGTCGCGGATTTTCCGTCGCAGGGCCGGATCGCGCACCAGGACAAAGCGCCAGTGCTGGATGTTGAAGCTGGTCGGTGCCTGGATCGCGGCCTGCAGCAGTTTGAGTTCTTCTTCGCGGGGGATGCGGTGGGTCGGGTCGAAATGTTTGATGGCGCGGCGCTGATAGATGGCGTCAAAGGTATCCATGGCGGTCTCCTTGAACAGGGATGCCGGGGCTCGCGGGCAGTGGGTCCCGGTGTTAACAGGCTGTTTAAACAGTATAGTCCCTGATTCGCAGATGTCTTCCCGCAGTCGGAGACCGACCCGGGACCGGGCGATCTCCGACCGCGGGGTCAGCTCGACTTTCGCAGATGGGGCAGCGCGATCCGCGGTATCCAGCTTTTTCCGCGGGCTTTCTGGATCTCCTGGCGGATGAAGTCTATCTGCCGCTCCACCTCCTGCTCGCCGCGCACGATCGCCTCCCCGGCCTGCGAAAAATCAGCCCAGTGTTCGACGCCGTTTTTCGGGCAGAGGACGATGTTGGCCCGCCGGAGTTGTTCGCGGGTGAGGGCGTTGCGGACCAGGGCGTCGGCGCGGGAGATGACGTCGATGGCGTTGCGCGGCGTGCTGAAGGGTCGCGGCGCACCGCCGGCGTCGATGGCGATGACAAAGTCGGCGCCGAGTTGGCGGGCGGCCTTGATGGGGATGGTTTCAGCCCAGCCGCCGTCGACCAGCTGTCGACCGTCCAGTGCAACCGGTTCGAGAACTCCCGGCATGGCGCAGGAGGCCGCGACGGCCTGCCGCAGGGGGCCCTGATCAAGCACCTCCGGCCTGCCGCTGACCAGGTCGAGAGCGACGGCGGCAAAGGGGACGCGGGTCTGCTCGATGCGGATATCGTCGAGCAGGAAGGCGTAACTGCTTTCGGCGGTTTCGGTTTTGACCAGCGCCGTCTGGGTGACCATCAGGGCGTTGAATACGCCACGGCGCGCCAGCTTGGCCACTTCAAACAGGATGCCTTCACCGTGGGAATCGAGTTCCCGGAAGAAATCGAACCCCGCCTTGGAGAACTCCTCGCTTTCAAGGTAGGAGGCGAAACGTTCCTTCAGAGCCTTGGCATCGGGGTTCGAGGCGTACATGCCGCCGATGATCGCCCCCATGCTGGTACCGGTGATGATGTCGATGGCGATGCCGTGCCTGACCAGTCCGGCGATGACGCCGATGTGGGAAAAGGCACGGGCTGCTCCTCCCCCGAGGGCCAGTCCGACCTTGAATTTTTTTGTCATTTGAGCAGTACTCCGGAAAAGGGTGAGGGGCGGGGTATAATACCCGGAAGATGTTGAGTCTGACACATGGCCTGACGATTGTAAACGCGAGTTCGCTGCTCAACCTGAAACAGTGACGGGAGGTGCGCTCATGAGCATCATGACAGAAATCCGGGATATGGCCCTGTCGCTGGCCGTGGACCATCCCATTCCGAAGATTGCCGGCATTGTTCTGCCCCCTTTTCAGCCCGGAGAGCAGGAATGTGAAGACTGCCGGTTCATGGCAATGGCGCTGGAGGGCGGGGCGGCCGGCCTGAGCTACCTGCTGCTGCCCGACGACAGCGCGGACGACTACCGGAGGTTGTCCCCGCAGGCCTTTGTCGGCGCCCGCCCCGAGCGGTACGCGGAGGACTTCGGCGGCAGCGACCCGGTGCGGAACATGCTGGGGCTGGCCGCCATCAATGCCATCTGCCAGCAGGTGATGCGGTTGACCGACGGCGTCCCCGAAACGGCCGCTGATTCCATCGGGCTGATGGAAATCAGGGATCACGACCGGGTCGGGATGGTCGGGTTCTTTCCGCCGCTGTTCAAGTACCTGCACGGCAGCGGTGCCGAACTGGTCATTGTTGAAAAAAATCCCCAACTGGTCGACCGTTACCCGAACCTGCCCGTCACCCTGGACATCACGCAACTGAAATCCTGTACCAAGATCCTCTGCACCAGCACCACCGTTCTCAACGGCACCCTTGACGAGGTTCTCGCCCAGTGCCGCTCGGCCGAGCACATCTCGGTGCTGGGACCGACCGCCGGCTACTTTCCCGATCCCCTGTTCGCGCGCGGGGTGGATGTCCTCGGCGGCCGCTATGTCGATGACGGCTTTCTCCTGTTGAAACTGATCGCTGAAGGTAAACGCTGGGGCGGGGCGACCCGCAAGCTCTGTTTTCAGAAACCTCGCTGATAAACCCGAATCAGTGAGTTCCTCGTCGACGGACAGCACAAATCATTGATCTGCCTGAGCTCCCCAAAAATCTCATTCAGACCAGGCGCTTGCACTCTCCACTCAACAGGAACTCACCGATTCAGGATAAAGATCCCGGTACATGCCGGGTGGCTGTGGTCAACATATTCCGGGCCGTGCAACTCCTGCAGCCGACGGACCCGTTCGCTGGTCGGCGGGTGGCTGCGCAGCAGGGGATGCTCCGGCAGGCGCGCGCCGGGAATCAACAGCCGACGCCAGCTGAACTGCTGCAGCTGCTCGGTCTTGAGCAGGGCGCGGGCGAGACCGTCCGGATCACCGGTAAGGGTTGCTGCGGACAGGTCGGCTTCATATTCCCGTACCCTGGAAAGTCCGAGCTGGGCCAGGGAACTGGCGGTCGGGGCCAGAAGCAGGATCAGGACCGCGCTCCAGTTGAGGTGCAGATCGCTGACCAGCAGCAGCGGCAGGTTGACCAGCAGCAGAACCTGGCCGATCGTAGAGAGAACGCCGGTCAACTGGCCGGCCGCCATCGCCAGGCTCATGACGCGGATATCGTTGTTGCGGATGTGGCTGATTTCGTGGGCCAGGACGCCGGTCAACTCACGTTGGTCAAGGCATCGCAGCAACCCCTCGGTGACCACGATAACGGCCTGCTCGCGGCTGCCGACGGCAAAGGCGTTGCCGAGACCGCCGGGCATCAGGTAGAGATCGGGAATCCGCGGCAGTTCGGCCCGCCGGGCCAGCTCCTCGATCTGACGGTAAAGAACCGGTGCCGCGGCAAAAGCCAGGGGGCGGGCGCGGGTCAGGCGCAGGATCAGTTGCGGCGAGGCGGTCGGGGCGAAGACGACCCACAGCCCGCCGAGGATCAGCAGCCAGAAGACGCCGGCGGCGCCCCACAGCAGCCAACCGAGCAATGCCAGGTAGCCGCCGATGAAGAGCAGCAGGAGCAGGGTCTGCAGGCGGTTGATGAAGGTGTTGCGCAACCAGTTGTGCTGATCGATGGTGACCGGTGTCATGATCTTCTCCTTCAGGACGACTTGACGGGGATCCGTTTGCCGGGAGTTCCCTTGCGGCGCGGCAGTTCAATTTGCAGCACGCCCCGCCGGTAACTGGCCGTTGCCGCGTCGGGGTCGACATCGGTCGGCAGGGGAATGGCTCGTTCAAAACGTCCGTAGGCACATTCACGAATATGGAACCGGCCGGCCGTCTGTTCGTTCTGGTAGTGCTTTTCGCCACTTACGACCAGCATGTTGCCCTCGACCCGCAGATTGATTTCATCAGGGTCGAGTCCCGGGGCCTCAAGCCGGACCTGAATCTGTTTGGGACCTTCGGATACTTCGGCAGCCAGCAACCCCCAGCCCGTACCGTTGGTCGGTGATCCCTCTGATTCTTCCTTGTGTCCAAGGGGCAGGTAACGGGTCATGGCGCCGGAAGCGCGCTGAAAGAGATGCTGCCAGCCTTCGCTCAGGGAATCCCATGCGCGACTCATTCCTTCACGAAGTTCATGCCAGGTTGTCATGGTGGTTACCTCCTTTCCCGTATCGGTTGTCATGAACCCGGAGCCGAGGGCGTCCGGGGAAGCGGACTCGCCGTCGCAACAGGATGCACCGAAGCAGGTAACAAACTCCGTACCAATAACAGCTGACGTGATTTCAGGTGGTTGTATTGATTTGCGACAGTTGCGACGTTGCTTTCCTGTCGCAACTGTTGAGGTTGCTGCAAGCTAAGGGGAGGGGGGGGATTCACAGGTGGGCGCTGCCGGAAGGCTCCTGTGAATCCCTTTGGACCAGGAAATCAACCGGCCTTGATATAATTCTCCAGCTGGTTGATGATAAATTCTTTTTCAGCGATCGAAGCCTTGACCAGGTCACCGATGGAAATCAGGCCGACCAGCTGGTCGCCGTCGAAGACCGGCAGGTGCCGGCAGCGTTTTTCCGTGATCAGCGCCATGCATTCCTCGACCGTATGCTCCGGGCGGGCGTAGCAGACCGCTTCGGTCATGATCTCCCGAACCGGGGTTTTGGGTGAGGAGAGGCCCTTGAGAATCACCTTGCGGGCATAGTCGCGCTCGGAGAGCATGCCGACCAGGCGGTCGTCTTTCATCACCATCAACGCGCCGACATTTTCGCGGGCCAGCACTTCCAGGGCCTCGAAAACGGTGGCATCGGCATCGATGCTGAAAATCTGGCCTCCCTTGCTGCGCAGGATGTCGCGGACCGTTCTGCTCATGGCATGCTCCTTTCTTCGGGGGATTCTTCAGGCTTACTGACTCAGAATATGATTCAAGCGTATCGAAGCCTCGGGGCTTGTCAATCTCCTGCATCCGTGGGTTCATGGCAGATGAAGAGAGCAAGGTCCTGATCTGAATGCGATTTTCAAAAAGCCGAGGTCTCCCCGGAGGTTCGCCGGCAATGAATTTACGGCTTCAGGATCTGGCACGACAAGCGGGGCGTGATCTGTTATGGTGGTCCTCATCGCGCATCGCAAGCGCGTTCAACCCCTTCAAAGGTGATTCCCATGACCGAGATTGACAAGGCCCTTGAAACTCTGCGTGCCAACCCTGAAGACCACAAGGCCCAATCGGGCTTCTATGACCTGTTCCTGAACTCCGGGTTCTTTGTCCCGACCGTAACCGAAACCTTTATCAATGGCGCGGGAGAGAATGAAGAAGCCAGCGTCCCGCTGCTGGTTGAATCCGATGGAACCGACTTCCTGGTCTTTTTTGATCAGCAGCAGCGTCTCGACGCCTGGGCCGAGCAGGAGGCGCCCAGTATCCAGGTGCCGGGACACATGCTGGCCGAGATGTCGACCGAGAAGATCCACTGGGTGATGAACATGGGAACCGATTTTACCAAGGAGTTCGTTCCGGAAGAGATTGCCTGGCTCAAGGATGTGGTGACCCGCTGCAAGGCCGAGGACGAAGCGGCCGCCGAATAGTGCTGCTGCGCTTCGCAGTCTCTCGTTGCCATGGCCTAAATACAATCCAGGTCACTTTTCCCCCCGACAGCTTCAGGGTGCTGGATTTTTTATCAAATCAAGGCGCAGCCCAATGAGCGCGGAGGCGTAGCGGCAGCTACGTCGCACAAGCGAAGCGGGTCTGCAACGC
>NZ_NAAD01000043.1 GCF_002093115.1 Geothermobacter hydrogeniphilus
GCCACGAGGAGGATGCCCCGTCATAATCGTAAACCCACAACTGGTATTCAACCTGTGCACCACCACCCGTGGAACTCGCCATGACCGTCACCAGCTGACCAACAACCTGCGTACTGGCTGGCAAGACCGTAAAACTCACCCCTGCCACCGGCGTCGCCACCACCACAGTCGTCGAAGCATAGAACTCTGTCCCCCCGGCAGTATCCGTAGCCCGAACCGAAATCCCGACCGGAACGCCAACCGGCAGTGAGGCCAGCCGGCTCCAGGGAACCGTGGGGGTCATGCCGGTCGCATCGTCATACAAACCATCGCCGTCGATATCCCAGGCATAGTCATAGGCCGAGCAGGGGTCCAGGTCATAAGAGGCCCCGGCATCAAGCCGCAGATCCTGTCCCGTGGCGAGGGTATAGGGGCCGCCGGCGTCAATCACCGGCGGGCGGTTGACGAGGGTGAGCTGTACCAGGTTCGAGTCGGTTTCGCCCTGATCGTCAGTCACCGTCAGCCGCACGACAACATTCCCCTCGACATTCAACGACATGGGCGCAGGAACCTCGCCGGTCATCTCGACAGTGCCGTCGTCGTTGATGTCCCAGTCCCAGCTGACAAGTGTCCGACCCGCTGCGGCGTGGTAGGAGCCACTGCCGTCAAACGCGAGAGAGTCACAATAGCCCAGCCCCTGTCCCGGGTTCTCCACCGAAGCAACACTGAACTCGGCCACCGGTCGCGCCATGCAGGGCGATTCCTCGCCGAGCTGGTAAAGCCGGCTCGGTCCGGCGTTCATGGCCGAAAAAATCACATCGCCGCAGTTGTTCAGCCCGGCCTCCCGCTGATCGCCCGCCAGCGGGCAGCCCCCGGTCAGGAGACCGCGCTGGTTTGAATAAAGGCGGGTGCCGCTGTTCGTGTAGCGTTCAAAGACGATCTCACCGGCATCGTTGATGGACGGGGCATTGCCCTGCGAGCCGTTGGCCACCGGGACCGGTTTTTTGCTGCCGAAAGCAAGCAGGTAGATATCGCCGTTCTGACTCCAGACCACATCGCCCCTGTTATTCAGATCGGGCGCCATCTTGAAAATTCCATCATGGGTCAGCTGCCCGCGGCGGCTGGAATAGATCTCCTTGTCCGGGTAGCCGAGATAGACCACTTCATTGTGATCGTTGATGGCCGGGTGCTCGCCATCCTGAGCGACAAAAGTCAGTTCACCGTTGATCAGACCTTCGACCAGGGACTGATTGTAAGTCGGATCATAGCGTTCCCAGACCACATCGCCGCTGTTGTTGATCGACGGCCGGTTGTGATCGGCCGCATCGAAAGTCAACTGTCCGCGCAGGCTGGAGAAAACCTGAAAGTATCCGCCGGCCGGATCGAACTCACTCCAGACCCGCTCACCCCGGTCATTGATGTCGCCGCCGGACGGGATCTCGTGGCCGGGCTCCACCAGCACCGGGCTGCCGGCGACCTCGCAGACACTCTGTTCGGCCGGCGGCTGGACGCAGGGCGCACCATCCCCCAGCCGGTAAACCCGGGACGGACCGCTGCTGTTCATGGAGGTAAAAACGACATCGCCACAACTGTTGATATCCGGATCAACATGATCGGTCGCCAGCGGACAGACACCCGTCAGCTGACCGCGCAGCGTCGAGTAGAGCCGGACACCGCTGCCGTCATAGCGGCCGAAGACGATCTCCCCGCTGTCGCTGATGCTCGGCGCGTCGCCGCCGTTGCTCCCGGACACCGCGACCGGGGCTGTCGCGCCGGCTGCCAGCAGGTAGATCTCGCCGTTCTGACTCCAGACCACGTCACCGTTGTTGTTCAGATCGGGCTGCCTCTTGCTGACTCCGTCGCTGGTCAGCCGTCCACGTAGAGTCGACCAGATCTCGTTGTCGCCGCCGATGAAGACCACCTCGCCGGCATCGTTGAGCGCCGGCTGGCTGCCGTTGATGACGATCTGCCCCGCGACACCGCCGAACAGGCCCTCAATGGAACTCTGGAAGCTGTTCGGATCATTCCGCTCCCAGACCACGTCACCGTAGAGATTGATCGCCGGCGAGGAATGATCCGCATCATCCGTGGTCAACCGGCCGCGGGTGCTGGAAAAGATCTGTCGGCGGCCGGTGGCCGGGTCGAATTCACTCCAGACCACTTCACCCAGGGCGTTGCCGGCGGGAGAGAGTTGCGAATTGGGACCGGTCTGTACCGGAACGGGACATACCGGACTCGAACCGCTGCCGTTCTCCAGCAGCAACAACGGCGCCCCGCCCGCATCGACCACCGACACCGGCCGGGTTTCGGTCATCCCGATCCCGCCATTCCCGAGCTGGCCATTGCTGTTGCGGCCCCAGGCCAGCACGCTGCCGTCGCCGGCGACACCAAGACTGTGACCGTCACCGGCGGCAACGGCCAAAAGACCGGTCAGCGGCAGCCCGTTGGCATCGCGCACCAGATCCAGGTTGTATCGGTCCTGCGTGGTGCCGTCCCCCAGTTGACCGTAATAGTTCCAGCCCCAGCTCTGCAGCCGACCGTCATCCCGCAGAGCCAGGCTGTGGTCACGACCGGCGGCAATGGCCACCACCCGTCCCGAAGCCAACGGATTGGGAACCCGATCCGGCCAGGACAAATTGGATCCCGGCGGCAGCCCGAGTTGTCCGGCACTGTTGCTGCCCCAGGCCCAGACCGTACCGCCGGCATCGAGTGCCAGGCTGTGATTTGCACCGGCGGCGATAGCGACCAGACCACCGACAGGTGCCGGGGAAAAAGAGATCAGCTGCGGATAGCTGCTGTCGGCATAGCTGCGATTGCCAAGTTGTCCCGAATCGTTGCGTCCCCAGGTCAGCAGACCGCCAGACCGAAGCAGGGCCATACTGTGATAATAACCACAGGCGATCGCCACAACGTCCGTGAGCGGAGTACCGGCGGCATCGACCACCGGAACCGGATTAAGCTGCTCGGTCGTCCCTCCGTCACCAAGCTGCCCCATCCAGTTGCCGCCCCAGGCGAACAGGCTTCCATCCCGACGCAAGGCCAGGCTGTGGCCATAGCCGGCGGCGATCGCCACAACCTCGGTCAGCGGGGTCCCGGCGGCATCGGTCACCGGTGTCGGCTTGGGATGGTTCACGCGGCTGCCATCTCCGAGCTGACCATGGGCATTTCCGCCCCAGGCCAGAACCCGGCCGTCTTCTGTCAGAGCCAGGCTATGGTCCAATCCGGCAGCGACCGCGCGAATGCCGGTCAGGGGCAGCCCGCCCCCGTCAAGCACGGGGGCCGGGGTATGCCGATCAACAGTTGTCCCGTCTCCCAGCTGACCATAAGTATTGCGCCCCCAGGAGAGGACACTGCCGTCGGCCAGCAGGACCAGGTTGTACTCTCCGCCGGCCGCGATCGGCTGCCAGCGGTCTCCCCGCCCCGGAGGCAGGAAATCGCCCAATGCGTAAGGGCTGCCACCGACAGTAATCCCGGCGGTGACGGTCTGGCCGGCGAGGTCGATGACCGACAGCGTTCCGGTCCCCAGGTCGGCGACGTACAATGTACCGCCGTCAACACTCAGATCAAGTCCACGTGGGGATGCGTTTACAGGCAGGGCAATGGTTGCGGTGATCCGTTCCTGCCACGGATCGACAATCAACACCCGGTCGCCGGCCAGATCACTGAGATAAACCTGCTGTCCCTCCGGACTGACCGCAATCCCGTAAGGCGATCCACCGAGGGGAATCCTGGCAACTTCACTCCGGGTCGACGTGTCAATCACGGACATCGAGCCGTCGACCTGGTTGGCGACATAGACCCGTTGTCCATCCGGGCTGACCGCAATCCCCGTCGGACCGGAGCCGACCGGAATGGAGGCGACATGTGAATTGGTCAAAGTGTCGATCAGCGAAATGCTGTCATTGGCAAAATGGGCCACAAAGACATACCGCCCCGCCGGAGCGACAGCGATCCCTCGTGATGAACCCGGCAGCGTCAGAGTGGTGGTCAGTTGATGGGTTCCGGCATCAATGACGGCGAAACCGTTTGCCTGGCCGTCGCCGACGTAGATATGTCTGCCATCCGGATTGACGGCAATGCCATAAGGCCTGAAAGGCAGGGAAATACTGGCAATCTGCTGCCTGGTGGTGCCGTCGATCACCGCAACGCTGAGCCCTTCATAACAGCTCACATAGACCCGGGAGCCGTCAGCACTGACCGCGACGCCCTGCGGATAAGCCCCGACCGACAGGCTCGAAACCGGGCTATTGGTCGCTGTGTCGACGATGGTGACGACATTGTCGGAACTGCTGGGGATATAGGCGAAAGGTTTCGCCAGCACAACCGGTGCCAGCAGCAGAATCGCCATCAAGCACACCAACGCACCCGCCGAAAAACGCCTTGCAGCCATTTCGAACCCTCCCGATCTGGATCACTGCGCAATCAATCCCCCAAGGGGGACGGGGTCAACCCGTAAGATGAGCACTACGTGTATGGGAGAAGTGAGATGCAAAGCCTTCTCACGTCACGCCTCCCCCCTCCCGAAACTCCCGAGAGAGACAATCCCGAAAAAAAACGCACAGACGCGGACCGTGCAGCAACCGGGTCTCCACGGTCCGCGCCCCCCTCCTGCGGCGTCAATGACCGGCCGCTGTTCGGCTTTCGATCATTAACGCCGGTGAGTATAAAGTCACCATCTCAAAAAAATCTCAAATTTTGGGGTGCTGGGGGATTTTTTTGCAAAAAAAGGAGCGAGGAGCGAGGTGCGAGGGCAAAGGACGTGAGACGGGAGACGTGAGATGCGCGCTGCGCTGATGGGAGATGCTGAACGGGAGATGGGAGAGGCGCGCTGCGCTGATGGGAGACGTTGAATGAGAGACGAAAGATGCGCGCTGCGCTGATGGGAGACGTTAAAAGCCCTTGCATCTCACATCTCACATCTCACATCTCACGTCTCACATCTCACGTCTCCCCTCTCCCGGCCCTTGACCTATCTGCGCTCATCTGCGTCATCGGCTGACCGGGCCTTTCTGCTTTTCGATGAATTTTCTGTGATAACTACACAAGGTCGGAATGGTGCCGTCTGAGCCAAGTCAAAACGTCTTCCCTGAACTCCTCCGCAAAACCGATCAGCTCGTTCGCTTCATCCGCGCTGACAGCTCCGATACGGTCATATTCAACAATATTCCTCTTGGCCCGGCAGGCATCGAGATAGTCGGCATCCGCCTTTCTGCTATCTCCAAGAATCAGGGGCAACGCCTGAATTGTGCGATAATGCTGGAGCGTGCGTTCAGGTCGATAACCTTCTGCATGGAGCAGAATTGTACAGAGCTTCAGAGCTGCATTGTAAGCGATACCGAACCGCCAGTCATCGGAAACTCCGGCTCGGGCATCCCTGAGATCACGATCAACGATCATCAACAGGTCGGAAATTTCCTGGCGGCTGCTCTGGTGGGGACGCAACCACCTGTTTTCAGCCCAACTTTTCAAGGTCATCCGCAGTCCCCTTGACAAAAAGTTTGCCATCCTCCAACACGCGGGTCAGGAAATGGTCCCCGGCCAGCTTCCGCCTGACGAACTCTTCGACACTGAACACATGGGGGTTGATCTCGCGACCGAGTTGTCCTGCCAGTCCGGAGAGAGCCCTGATCAACTCCCGCAACCCTATCCGACCGATAACCAGCAGGTCGATATCGCTTTCGGCTTGTTCCTCCTGACGGGCAACCGAACCGAAAACAAAGGCCATCTCGATATCCGCTCGCCCGGCGACGGCATTTTTCAGCACCTCGACCAGGCCGGCGGTTTTCAGCACCATCCCCTGAATGTCGCGAAACAATGGATGTTCGCGCCTGGCACTGTAGTACAGCCGGTTACCATCTTTGCGCCGACTGACCAGACCAAGACGGGTGAGCTTTTTCAACTCGGTCTGAATCGTGCCCACGGCACACCCTGAACGTCTCTGCAATTCCCGCAGGTGCAGCTCGGTTGGGTTGACTCCGAAAAGCTCCCTGAAAACCTCGGCGCGTACCCTGGAGGATAAGATTTCGGCCAGCACATTCATATTGCATGCTTTTACCATACAATTGTATGGTTGAAAAGAACGTTCTTGACGTTAAACGAGAGACGAGAGATGCGCGCTGCGCTGATGTGAGATGTTGAATGAGAGACGGGAGATGCGCGCTGCGCTGATGGGAGATGCTGAACGGGAGATGGGAGATGCGCGCTGCGCTGATGTGAGATGTAAAGACTTGCCATCTCACATCTCACATCTCACATCTCACATCTCACATCTCACATCTCACATCTC
>NZ_NAAD01000044.1 GCF_002093115.1 Geothermobacter hydrogeniphilus
CACATCTCACATCTCACATCTCACATCTCACATCTCACATCTCACATCTCACATCCTGCCCTTGATCTGTGCCAGGATGAACAGCAGCGTCGCCGCCAGCACCACCGACGGCCCGGCCGGGGTGTCCCAGGCCAGCGAGCTGCCGATCCCGCCGCTCACCGCCAGGATGCCGACCAGCGCCGCCAGCAGCGCCATGCTCTCCGGGTTGCGTGCCAGCTGACGCGCGGTGGCGGCCGGAATAATGAACATCGCGGTGACCAGGATCAACCCGACAACCTTCATCATGATCGCCACCACCAGCGCCATCAGCAGCAGGTAGGCGGCCTGCACCAGGTCGACCTTCACCCCTTCGACCCGGGCCAGGTCCTCGTCGGCGGTGATCGCCAGCAGCGGCCGCCAGAGAACCATCAGTCCGGCCAGGGCGACTGCCCCGCCGCCGTAGATCCAGACCAGGTCGGCCCGGTTGACGGCGAGAATGTCGCCGAACAGGTAGCCGAGCAGGTCGACCCGCACCGTCTCCATCCGTGACAGAACCACCAGTCCGAGGGCCAGTGCCGAGTGGGAGAGGATGCCGAGCAGGGTGTCACCGGCCAAACGCTTGCCGCGCTGCAGCAGGAACAGCAGCAGTGCCAGGGTGAGACAGACAATCAACACGCCGAGAATCGGCGCCAGGTCGAACAGCAGGGCGCA
The DNA here is from genome assembly GCF_002093115.1 of Geothermobacter hydrogeniphilus. Lineage (NCBI taxonomy): Bacteria > Pseudomonadati > Thermodesulfobacteriota > Desulfuromonadia > Desulfuromonadales > Geothermobacteraceae > Geothermobacter > Geothermobacter hydrogeniphilus. The sequence goes on from NZ_NAAD01000044.1 coordinate 691, forward strand.
GGCGACCCCGAGCAGGGCGGCGTGGGCGAGGGTGTCGCCGAAGTAGGCCAGCCGCCGCCAGACGACGAAGGAGCCGAAGGGCCCGGCCACCAGGGCGACGCCGAGCCCGCCGAACAGGGCGCGGAGAATGAAGTCATCCATGGGAGTGTTCCTCGTGGTGATCGGTGTCGTGGCTGAAGAAGGCCAGGTTGTGCTGCGCCGCGGGGCCGAACAGGGTGAGAAAATCGGCATTGCGGCTGACGCTCTCCGGCGATCCGGTACAGCAGACATGATGGTTGAGACAGACCACCCGGTCGGTGGCCGCCATCACCAGGTGCAGGTCGTGGGAAACCATCAGGATGGCGCAGCCGCGCCGTTGCCGCAGGTCGGCCAGCAGTTGGTAAAGTTCGGTCTGACCATGGACATCGACGCCCTGTGCCGGTTCATCGAGAACCAGCAGGTCAGGATTGCGCAGCAGCGCCCGTGCCAGCAGCACGCGCTGCAATTCACCGCCGGAAAGGTTCTGTATCGCGCGTCCGGCCAGCGGCTCGATACCGGTTTCGGCCATGGTGGTGGCCAGTTGCCGCGGGTGACAGTGGCCGGCAAGGTGCAGAAAACGTTTCACGCTCAGGGGAAAAGAGGGATCGATGTGCAGCCGTTGCGGCATGTAGCCGATACTCAGCCCGGGGAGACGGTCAATGCGGCCCGCGGTCGGCGGCAGCAGGCCGAGGGCGAGTTTGAGCAGGGTGGTTTTGCCGGCACCGTTGGGACCGATCAGGGTCAGGATTTCTCCCGCCGTGATGCGCAGGTCAACTCCCTCCACCAGCATCCGCCCCTGGCGGGCGTAACTGACCTGCCGCAGTTCAAGCAGGGTGCGACGGTTGTCGGCCATCTGTTTCAGTCCTCCCGGCAGCGGGAGCAGAGTCCGTGGATTTCCACCGTCTGTTGCTCGACGGAAAAACCGGCTGCCGCCGTCGCCTGCCGAATTGAACGGCTGACGCCGGCCGAACTCAGTTCGCTGGAGGCCTGGCAGGAGCGACAGATGAGAAACTGTCCGGCATGGGGCTCTCCCGGATAACAGCAGCCGGTGTAGGCGTTGAGCGAAGCGAGGCGATGCGCCAGGCCGACCCGCTGCAGGAAATCGAGTGCCCGGTAGACGGTCGGCGGCGCCGCCCGACTCCCGGTCCGCAGTTGTTCGAGCAGTTCGTAGGCACCGACCGGTCGATGACTCTGCCAGAGCAGTTCCAGCACCCGGCGGCGCAGCGGTGTCAGGCGCGCCCGCTGCCGTCGGCAGAGGGCTTCGGCCCGGGCCATGGCCTGGTCGATGCACTGCTGGTGGTCGTGCGGGGTGAAGGGATGATCAGCAAGCTGTTGTGACATGCGGCCTCCTGTGATATGTAACACTATAACATTTTGTTGCGAATCGCCAATCCGCTTGACGTGGTGAGTGATTCAAAGGAGTTGCTGATGGTGCGCAGACGATTGCTGCCGGTCGCGGGATGGCTGCTGTTCTGCCTGCTGTTCGCCGCCGCCCCGGAGGCGCTGGCGGCGGCCCCGCGCGTGGTGGTCAGCATCAAGCCGCTGGCCGGTCTGGCCGCTGCGGTCATGGCCGGCATCGGTCAACCGCAACTGCTGCTGCCGGGCGGATCCTCGCCGCACAGTTTTGCCCTGCGCCCTTCCCAGATGCGGGCGCTGCACCATGCCGACCTGATCCTCTGGATCGGGCCGGAGCTGGAATCGTTTCTCGCCAAATCGCTGCGGGATCCGAACCTGCGGACAAAGACCCTGCAGTTGACCAAGCTGCCCGGCATCAATCTGCTTCCGGCCCGCAAAGGTGGTTCCTGGGGAGAAGATCCGGACGAGGAGCACCGACATGGCGGCATCGATCCCCATCTCTGGCTCGACCCGGCCAATGCCAGGCAACTGCTCAATGCCCTCAGCGCCCGGCTGATCCAGCTTGACCCGCGGCATGCCGCCCGCTACCGGGCCAATGCCGCGGCCGAAAAGCGGAAGATCAGCGCGCTGCAGCATCGCCTCAAGCAGCAGCTCGTTCCGTTGCGGCAGTCGCCCTACCTGGTCTTTCACGATGCCTACCAGTACTTTGAACAGGCCTTCGGCCTTCACCCCCTCGGCGCTCTGGCGATCCACCCGGAACGGGCGCCGGGAGCGCGCCGGATTCGTGAAATGCGCCGTCAGATCAAGAACCGCAACGTGCGCTGTGTCTTCAGCGAACCGCAGTTCGAACCGCGGCTGGTGGCGACCCTGATCGAAGGGACCGGCGCCCGCCACGGTGAACTCGATCCGATCGGCGCTGCCCTGCCCGATGGTCCGGACAGCTACCTTGCTCTGCTGCAGGGGATGGCTGACAACCTGCAGGCCTGTCTCGGGCAGTAGCAGGCGGAGCAAAAACGCCCATCTGCGGCGTTGTCCTTGCCCCGCGTCAACGACGTACCTTCCGGTACGCCTTATTCCGCGGGGGTGCGGACGCCTTGCAGCTGGACCTATTTGCTCCGCCTGGGGAAGATAACCTTTAAACTCCCGGTCAAAAATCTCTGCTCCCCTGTCGTTTCCCGGCGCAAAGATTCCGCCGGGACTTGTCTTCTGCCCGATGAATGCAATAATTTCAAAGGCATGACATCCTTGTTGCAGCAGACCGAAAGGATCCTATGGAAACCTGGGGAGCCAACCTGTTGGGCAGCGATATCCTGATGGTGACTGTCAAGCTTCTGCTGGCGGCCCTGGCCGGCGGCATGATCGGCATGGAGCGGGAACGGCATGGCCGCCCGGCCGGGCTTCGTACCCACATGCTGGTCTGCGTCGCGTCCTGCCTGATGATGGTCATTTCCGAGGTTTTCGTGGTCAAGTACGGGGCTCTGGACAGCAATTCGATCCTTCGTCTCGACCCGGCCCGGACCGCCGCGCAGATCATCTCCGGCATCGGTTTTCTCGGCGCCGGGGTGATCCTGAAGGAGGGGGTCAACGTCCGCGGTCTGACGACCGCCGCCTCGTTGTGGATGGTCGCCGCCCTCGGCATGGCCTTCGGCGTCGGTCTCTTCATTATCGGCGGCCTGTCGACCTTTCTTGCCCTGATGAGCCTGGTCTGGCTGAAACGCTTCGAGCCGGTGATCAAAAAGGATCGCTACACCAACCTGAAAGTTACGGCCGTCAACCGCCCGGAACTGGACCGGGAGATTGAACAGCTGTTCACGGAACACCACCTGCGGATCGTTTCCGCTAAAATCGGCGTCGATCTCGAAGCCGGAGAAATTTCCCTCGAATATGTGGTCACCAACCACCACCGCTGGATCGGTCGTGAGCTGATCAGCCGCATTTCCGGCATGGAAGGGGTGCGACGTATCGGCTGTCGTTGAAAGAGGCCTGCGCCGACAACGACTTTCAGCCCTCCGCCCTTGCCGTTGTCGGCATTTCCGGCTATCTTGAGAGCGGTCATTGACGACCGGACTCTTTCCCAGGAGGGGAACATGCTCGCCAAAATCACCTCCGGTGCCCTGCTCGGCATCGATGCCTATCCGGTTGAAGTCGAAGTCGATATCGCCCAGGGGCTGCCTCAGTTCGCCACCGTCGGCCTGCCCGAGGGAGCGGTCAAGGAGAGCAAGGATCGTGTCAAGAGCGCGATCAAGAACTCCGGCTACGAGTTTCCCGCCCGCCGCATCACCATCAACCTCGCCCCCGCCGACATCAAGAAGGACGGCGCCGCCTTTGACCTGCCGATGGCGATCGGCCTGCTCAGCGCCACCGGGGTGGTCAAGAACGGCAACGTCGGCCGTTACGTGCTGCTCGGCGAACTCTCCCTCGACGGTCGCGTCAAGCCGGTGCGCGGCGCCCTGCCGGTGGCCGTCGCCGCCCGCGACTGGGATGTCGACGGCCTGATTCTGCCGCGGGAAAACGCCGCCGAAGGGGCCATCGCCGCCGGTTCACCGGTCTACGCCGTCGAGGACCTGGGCCAGGTGGTTGATTTTCTCAATCGCGAACAGGTTCTTGAGCCGGTGGTGGTCGACCCCGCGCTGCTGCAGGCCGAAAGGGTCTCCGGCGAGGCCGACTTCGCCGAGGTCGCCGGCCAGGAGCAGGCCAAGCGGGCGCTGGAGATCGCCGCCGCCGGCAGCCACAATGTTCTGCTTGTCGGGCCTCCGGGTTCCGGCAAGACCATGCTCGCCCGGCGGGTACCGACCATCCTGCCGTCGCTCGCTTTCGAAGAGGCGCTGGAGGCGAGCAAGATCCACTCCATCGTCGGTCTGCTGTCCCGCGAACAGGCGCTGCTCAGTTCGCGACCCTTCCGTCATCCTCATCACACCATCTCCGATGCCGGGCTGATCGGCGGCGGCAGTTATCCCAAGCCGGGAGAGGTTTCCCTGGCCCATCGCGGCATTCTCTTCCTCGACGAACTGCCCGAGTTCAAGAAGAATGTGCTGGAGATGCTGCGCCAGCCGCTGGAGGACGGCCAGGTCACCATCAGCCGCGCCGCCACCACCCTCACCTACCCGGCCGACTTCATGCTGGTGGCCGCCATGAACCCCTGTCCCTGCGGCTTTCTCGGCGACCCCCAGCACCCCTGCTCCTGCACTCCGCTGATGACCCAGCGTTACCGCAGCCGCCTCTCCGGCCCGCTGCTCGACCGCATCGATCTGCACATCGAGGCGCCGCGGGTCGCCCATAAGGATCTCGCTGCGACCTGCAGCGCTGAATCATCCGCCGCCATCCGCGCCCGGGTCGAAGCGGCGCGGCAGATCCAGCGCAACCGGCTGGAGAAATTCGGCCTGCACACCAACAGTCAGATGCAGGCCCGGCACCTGAAACAGTTCTGCCGGCTGGACGCTGAAGGAGAGAAACTGCTGGAGATGGTGGTCGACCGGCTCGGCATGTCCGCCCGCAGCTACAGCCGCATCCTCAAGGTGGCGCGGACCATCGCCGATCTGACCGGGGAAGAGACGATCCGCCAGCCGCACCTGGCCGAGGCGGTGCAGTACCGCGGGCTGGACCGGAAGCTGGGGTAAGTGCTGAGAAAATACTTAAATGTTGATGACAATAGATGTAGGACGAAAGGGGACGCCCATGTAATTATGTTATTCCCCTGCCCGGCAGATCAATGT
>NZ_NAAD01000045.1 GCF_002093115.1 Geothermobacter hydrogeniphilus
GCTTCTTGTTGCCGTCGATGGGGGTCGGCACGGTGACGATCAGGAACTGCGCCTCTTTCAGCCGCGCCGGGTCGGCGGTGTAGTCGATGGCGGTCGCCGCCAGCTGTTCGGAGGACAGCTCTCCGGTGGCATCGAAACCACCGCGCAGCTGTTCGAGTTTGCGCGCGTCGATGTCGAAGCCGATGACCTCGACCTTGCGGCCGAAGGCGGCGGCCAGCGGCAGGCCGACGTAGCCGAGGCCGACGACAGCGATTTTTGCCTTGCGGGATATGATTTGTGCAGTGGTGATCATGGTTGTCCTTTCAGGTGGGGAGACGTTAGACGTTAGATGTGAGATGTGAGATGGCAAGTTTTTACATCTCACGTCAGCGCAGCGCGCCTCTCACATCTCACGTTCAGCATCGCGCCTACAACTCCACATCCTTCAGCCAGTCGCGGTTTTCCAGGTACCAGTCGATGGTCTGCTGCAAGCCTTCAAAGGGGCTGATGCGCGGCTGCCAGTCGAGCAGGCGGTCGGCCTTGGAGATGTCGGCCCAGGTCTCCATGATGTCGGCCTTGTGGAAGGGCTTGTGGTCGATGCGGGCCTTTTTGCCGAGCGCTTTTTCGATGGCGGCGATGATCTCGGTGAGGGCGATGGGGTTGTTGCCGCCGCCGAGGTTCATCACCTCGTAGCCGACCGGACACATCGCCGCCAGGGTGCCGCGGGCGATGTCGTCGACGTAGGTGAAGTCGCGGCTCTGGCTGCCGTCGCCGAACAGCTCGATGGGGGTGCCCTCGTCGATCCACTTGATGAAGCGGAAGATCGACATGTCGGGCCGCCCGCAGGGGCCGAAGACGGTGAAGTAGCGCACCACCGAGATGTCGAGCCCGTAAAGGTAGTGGTAGCTGTAGGCCATCACCTCGGCGGCCTTCTTGCTGGCCGCGTAGGGGGAGATCGGGGTGTTGACCGGCAGCTCCTCGGTGAAGGGCATCGGCTGCCCGGCGTAGAGCGACGAGGTGCTGGCGAGCACCAGCTTGCCGCAGTCGTGGTCGCGCATGCAGTCGAGCAGGTTGAGGGTGCCCATGGCGTTGGTGGTCATGTAGACCTGCGGATCGATCATGCTGTAGCGCACCCCGGCGCGGGCGGCGAGATTGAGCACGGCGGAGAAGCGGTACTCCTTGAAGAGCGCCTGCAGGGCCTCGGCATCCTCGATGTCGAGCCTGAGGAAACGCAGCGCCCCGACTTCAAAACGGTCAGGCCCGACGTAGCTGTCGGCGGTGGTGCCGGTGAGAGAGAAGCGGTCGAGCAGCTTCGCGTCAGCCCCGGCCTTGCGCGCCAGCTCCCGCAGGCGGAAGGTCTTCAGCCGCAGGTCGTAGTAGCTGTTGAGATTGTCCACCGCCACCACCCGCTGCCCCTGTTCAAGCAGCATCTCCGCGCAGCGGGAAGCGATGAAGCCGGCGGCGCCGGTGACAAGAATGGTTTGTTGCGGGTTGTCGGTCATAATAAATCCGAGGTTCGAGGTTCGAGGTTCAAGGTTCAAGGATCGAGGTTCGAGGTTCGAGGTTCGAGGTTAAAACCTTGCTCCTCGATCCTTGTTCCTCGAGCCTGGCGCATCGAGCCTGGCGATCGCGCCCTACCGCCCGTAATCGTCCTCGATGCGCACGATGTCGTCCTCGCCGAGGTAGCTGCCGGACTGGACCTCGATGATCTGCAGCGGGATCTGTCCGGGGTTTTCGAGGCGGTGAACTTCACCTAAGGGGATGTAGGTCGACTGGTTCTCGGTCAGGGTCAGGACCTGGTCGCCGCAGGTGACGCGGGCGGTACCGGAGACGACGATCCAGTGTTCGGCGCGGTGGTGGTGCTTCTGCAGCGACAGGCTGGCGCCGGGATTGACGGTGATGCGCTTGACCTGGAAGCGTTCGCCGGCGTCGACCCCCTCGTAGGCGCCCCAGGGGCGATTGACGCGGCGGTGCAGCAGCGCCTCGCCGCGCTGTTCCTCTTTCAGCCGGGAGACGATCTGTTTGACCTCCTGCACCCGCCCCTTGTCGGCAACCAGCACCGCGTCGGCGGTTTCGACCACCACCAAGTCGCGGGTGCCGACCGCGGCGATCATCCGGCTGCCGGCGTGCAGCAGGCAGCCACGGGCATCCTCGGTGAGCACGTCTCCGTGGCAGACGTTGCCGGCGGCATCCTGTTCACCAACCTCCCAGAGGGCGGAGAAGGAGCCGACATCGTTCCAGCCGGCGGACAGCGGGATAACCGCCGCGTTTTCGGTTTTCTCCATCACCGCGTAATCGATGGAGTCGGCCGGACAGGCGGCGAAGGCCTCGCTCCCGAGGCGCAGGAAATCGAGATCGGCGGTCAGCGACCCATGCGCGGCGCGACAGGCGGCGAGCATCCCGGGATTGAATTTTTCCAGTTCTTCCAGGTAGACGGAGGCACGGAACAGGAACATGCCACTGTTCCAGTAGTAGCCGCCGGCGTCGAGGTAGGACTGTGCGGTGGCGGCGTCCGGTTTTTCAACAAAAGCCGCGACGGCGCAGGCCGTCGTGGGAGACGTGAGATGTGAGATGTGAGATGTGTCTTGGTGGTTTTGACTTTGCGTCTTACATCTCACATCCAGCATCTCACCCGCCCCTGTTTCCCGATCTTCCTCGCGCCTCGCGCCTCGCGCCTCGGACCTCCATTCGAGCGGCTCGCCCGCCCGAATGTACCCATACCCCGTCTCCGGGCGGTCGGGCACGATGCCGAAGGTGACCAGTTGCCCCTCCCCGGCGACGGCGCGTCCGGCCTCGACGGCGGCCTGGAAGGCCGGGATGTCGGCGATGACGTGGTCAGCTGGCAGGATCAGCAGCAGCGGGTCGTCGCCGTCGGCGGTCGCCCGCAGGGCCGCCACCGCCACCGCCGGGGCGGTGTTGCGGCCGACCGGTTCGAGGATAATGCCGGAGTGGCCGCAGCCATCGGCGCGCAGCTGCTCGGCGACCAGGAAGCGGTGCGCCTCGTTGCAGATCACCAGCGGCGCGGCGATATCGGTCAGGCCGTCGAGTCGCGCGGCGGTCTGCTGCAGCATGGTCTGCTCGCCGCAGAGCGGCAGCAACTGCTTGGGATAGAGTTCGCGCGACAGCGGCCAGAGCCGGGTTCCGGCGCCGCCGGAGAGAATCACGGGGAGAATCATGGATTATAATCCTGTGAGATGCTGGATGTTAGACCTGAATCCGTGAGCCCCTTGTCGGCGGAGAGCACAAGTCATTGATCTGCCTGAGCTTCCCAAAAATCACCAGCGAACCTATGGGTGCGCTTCAGATTTTTGGAAACCTCATTCAGACCAAGCACTTGCACTCTCCATCCAACAGGAACTCACGGATTCAGGTTAGATGTAAAAAGCAAAGTTCAAAACCTTTTTTCAGCCGCTGATGCGTGCTGATTCAAAATCAATGGGGATGCTGGATCTGCGCCTTGCGCCTTGAGCCTTGCGCCTTGAGCCTTGAGCCTGTTCTCACCCAAGGCGTTTTCTATGCCAGGCCGGTTTTTTCCTGCAATCCAGCACGGCATACACGGAAACAATTCCTGCCTCAATCGCGAAGGGAAATCGGCGGCTCAGCAGCCTGTGAAACGAGACATAGAGGGGATGGACTCCGGCGTAAATCTGCAGCGAGTCGATGTCGGAAAAGAGTGAATCGAGAAAATAACCACCCAGCCCCTCCTGCTGTCGTTCATAGAACCGATACCCCTGCCGCAGATCTTCCGTCGCGGCATCGAGGATGCGGATTTTCATTTCCGGGGATTCCGCAGTTCTGTCTTGACCTGCTGCCAATCCTCAAAGCGGGCATCCTCCGCCACCACCGAAGCCTGCCGCTGCGCCAGAACCTCCCGGTGCCAGTCCGGGGAAAGATGGTCCCCCGCCGTGCGACAGAGGTCATCCCAGAGCGCTTCCATGGCACAGATCTTTTCAGCCGTGGTCATTTTGTCAGTGCGGATTGTCATCAGCTGTTCTCCCCGGCGGGTTCCTGAAATCAATGTATCGAATCATGGCGCTTTTGGCCAGCGTCCAACGTCTCTGGCCGCAAGCAGTGAAATCCTCGATCCTCTGCCCAACTTCACGGGGACAGTCCCCTTACATGAGGGGGACTGTCCCCTTCACGATCCTTGATCCTTGAACCTCGATCCTCGAACCTAGATCCTCTTCAGCCCCTCACCTCTTCCCCATGCTCCAGGAACCAGCGGTAGGTCCGCTCGATCCCCTCGCGCAGGGAGACCTTCGCCTGCCAGCCGAGGGCCGTCATCCGCGAGACATCCTGCAGCTTGCGCATGGTGCCGTCCGGTTTGCTCGGGTCGAACTCCAGCGCACCGGGGTAGCCGACCACATCTTTGATCGTCTCGGCCAGTTCGCGGATGCTGACATCGACGCCGGTGCCGAGGTTGACGAAGCAGGGTTTCGGGTAGCTGAGCAGGTTCTCCTGCAGGGTCTGCTCGTCGAGACCGAGGACGAACAGGCTGCCGTCGGCCATGTCGTCGACATAGAGGAATTCGCGCATCGGTCGACCGCTGCCCCAGACCGTGACGGTATCAGGGGAGATGTCAGATGTGAGATGGGAGATGGAAGAGCCTTCCATTCTTAGCTTCGCTTCGTGGAAACGGCGGATCAGCGCCGGCAGAACGTGGGAGTTCTCGGGATGGAAGTTGTCGCCGGGGCCGTAGAGATTGGTCGGCATCACGGCGACGAATCTGGTTCCGTACTGGCGGTTGTAGGCCTCGCACATCTTCAGCCCGGCGATCTTGGCGATGGCGTAGGGCTCGTTGGTCGGCTCCAGGGGGCCGGTCAGCAGGTGCGATTCGCGCATCGGCTGCGGCGCCAGCTTCGGGTAGATGCAGGAGGAGCCGAGAAACAGCAGCCGCGCGACGCCATTTTCGTAGGCGGCGTGGATGACGTTGGTCTGGATCGCCAGGTTCTGCTGGATGAACTCGGCCGGATAGGTGTTGTTGGCGTGAATGCCGCCGACCTTGGCGGCGGCGAGGATGACGTACTCGGGCCGCTCGCGGCGGAAGAAATCGGCCACCGCCTGCTGGCAGGTCAGGTCGAGCTCGTCCCGCCCGGGGGTGAGCAGGTTGGTACAGCCGTCGGCCCGCAGGCGCCGGACGATTGCCGAGCCGACCAGACCGTTCGATCCGGCGACGAAGATACGCGCGGCGGGCGCCATGGCGCCGCCTGATGTGAGATGTGAGATGTGAGATGTGGACATCAGGATCAAACCTTTTCTTTCAGCGCAGCGATCAGCGCATTCAGCTTGGCAAAGAGTTCATTGACTGTTTTCAGGATGGTCAGCTCATTCGAGAGGTAACCAAGCCTCTGGCTGATCATCAACTGGGTTTCCAGTTCGCAGAGAGAACCTCGTGCAATTGACAGAAAATGCAAAAATTCTTTTGTCCCCGATCTCGCCGCACCTTCGGCGATATTCGAGGGGATACTGACGGCAGACCTTTGCATCTGACTACACAATCCGTAAGTTTCAAAATTCGGAAAATTTCTCGTCAGGGCGTAAACCTCCTCAACAACCGACATCCCAAGCTGCCAAACCTGCAAATTATGGTGTCGTCTTTTCCCTTCAATCATACAGTGCGCCTCCATGCGCGTGAGATGTTGAATGAGAGACGAGAGATGCGCGCTGCGCTGATGTGAGACGTTAAAAGCCCTTGCATCTCACATCTCACATCTCACATCTCACATCTCACATCTCACATCTCACATCTC
>NZ_NAAD01000046.1 GCF_002093115.1 Geothermobacter hydrogeniphilus
CTAGTACCATGTAACCCATAATCTTTCGCATCTTGCTGGTTATTTTCCGCGTCAGCTGCGTTGCGCTTCACCGCTTCATAGCTACGGCTATGCAGCGGAAAGCGCGCCTTGTCGACACGGAAAATCCCGGCGCAATATTACGAAATCCTATGAGTTACAGGGTACTGGCATCTGAAGCAGAAAACCAAGACTGCGCTTTCGGCATAATACGTGGTCAGGAGGAATCCATTTGAAAAACTCGGCTGCCGGCTTTTCCCTCATCGAACTCATCGTCGTCATGGCGATCATGGCCATCGTAGCGGCTATTGCCGCCCCGTCCTTCATGCAATGGCGACAGAATGCGGTCTACCGAGAGGCCAGTCTCAACCTGCTCGGAGCGCTTCGCAAGGCGAGAAATTTTTCTATCTCCAACAACAGGGAATACCGGGTCGAAGTCCAGCTCAGCAACCGGAGATTCAGGTTGCTCGAAGGAAACCTGGCAAGCAACAGCTCATCCTTTACACCTTCAAGCTGGTACGATTTCCCACCCTCTATCACCTTGCGAAAGAATGCCAACTGTCTGGGGACCGCCGATCTGACCTTCAGCTTCAACCCCAACGGCACCTCAACTTCCGACTATATCTGCATCATGGACAATGCCTCCCCTCCGGTCAGACATGCCAGAGTCGGTATCCCCTCGGCCAGCACCGGACGGGCGGTTGCTGAATGACCCCGCGATACCGACCCCGCCCCGGCTGATTCGTCCAGGAACCTGTTTACGCCGAGTGTCCCGCAACCGACCGGAGCACTCTTTCTTGTGTGGAGGCTTGCCCGTTTTGTTTCAGCGCAGCACCAACCAGGCCTGCGGCCGTTTTTTATGGCTGATCATTATTCTCCTTTTCCTCTTTGCAGGATTGCCCTCGAACTGCCCCGCCGCGGCAAGGGGTTCCTCTCAGACGACCGCTATTGAAACCGCTACGTTCGACCTGCTGGCCAACGGCCGGCTCATCGGCAATGGCTGGTTCGCCAGTCCTGCCGGCTTCGCCGTCACCGCTGCCCACCTGCTTGCCGAAAATGACTCCGTGGAAATTTCCTCACCCGCAGCGGGACGGCGGAAGGCCGATGTCATCGCTGTCGACCGGGCCCACGACCTGGCTCTTCTGCGGATCCCGAGAGACGGAGATTTCTTCCCCTACCTGCCGATTTCATCCCGGAAACCGACGGTCGGCCAGGCTGTTTTTTCTTATGGGTCCGCGCTGTTTCGTCATCAACTCCATTTTCAGGGGATTGTATCAAAAACCCGACCTCACTTTGAATGGAACGCTCGTAACCAGTGTTACAGCCAGGTGTATCTGCTCTCGGCAATGACGCCGAAAGGCTTGTCGGGGGCGCCCTGGGTGAATGATAGAAATGAAGTTGTCGGCATGCAGAGCGGCATGATGACCTGGAAAGGAGCCCTCATGGGGACGGCCTTTGTCACTCCGGCAGAGGCCATTGCTTATCTGCTGAAGCATAAGCGCCCCCGCCCCGCCGCCACCCTGGGATTACAGGTCGCGGAAACCATGGAAGGAGGTGCCGCGGCAAACCTTTCCAGTTCCGGCCTGCTGGTAACGCGAGTTCTCGCCGACAGTCCCGCCGCGCAATCCGGGATCAGCAAAGGAGACCGGATCCTGACCCTGAACGGCCGAAAGATTCTTTACCGGGATGATTTTTTGTCGACGGTCAGAAATACGGGGGAAGGACAAAAACTGCTGCTCGAAATCAAACGGGGCACAGAGAGCAGGAAGCTGACAATCACCCCCCGACCGCTGTCGGCGGGCGGCCGTTCTTAACCCTCCTCCTGGTACTCCTTGATTTTATACATCAGGGAGCGCAAGCTGATTTCCAGCAGTTTTGCGGCTTTGGTGCGGTTTCCATCCGTCTCGGCGAGGGCCTTGTGGATATACTCCCGCTCCAGTCTCCGCACGGCTCGTTTCAGCGACAGGTCCCGTGACGCCTGCCGGTTCCGCCGCCGCATTTCCCAGGGAAGCGCCTCAATGCTGATTTCGTCACCACGGCAGAAAATCATCGTTTTTTCGATGAAATTTTCCAGCTCACGCACATTGCCGGGCCAATGGTAGGCCTGCAGCCGGGCCATAACCTCCGGATGCAGTTTGGGCACGGGCCGCCGCTCACGATGGGCAATGGTCCGGACAAAGTGTTCGGCCAGCAGCGGGATATCCTCACATCGTTCACGCAACGGCGGCAGCGTCAGTTCGATAACGGCCAGACGGAAGAACAGGTCGCTGCGAAAACGTCCGGCGTCAACTTCATCCTGCAGATTGCGGGCGGTCGCAACCACCACCCGGGTATCGATCCGGCGAGGCCTGGTTTCCCCAACCCGCCGGACTTCCTCTTCCTGAAGAACCCGCAACAGTTTCGGCTGCAACTCCAGGGGCAATTCGCCTATTTCATCCAGAAACAGGGTGCCGCCGCTGGCGGCAATAAAGAGCCCGTCACGCGCCTTGTCGGCTCCGGTAAAGGCTCCGCGGGCATGGCCGAAAAGCTCACTTTCAAGCAGACTGGGAGCAATGGCACTGCAGTTGACGGCCAGGAAGGGGCCGTCCTTGCGCTGACTGGAGAAATGCAGCGCCCGGGCGATCAATTCCTTGCCGGTCCCTGTTTCACCGGTTACCAGCACCGGGGAACGGGCAACGGCCACCTGGGCCACCTGCTCGGCCAGGTTGGCCATAACCGAACTCCGGTAGACCAGGTCATCCAGCGTTTCGTTGCGGGCGAGTTCCTTTTTCAGCAACCGGTTTTCCCGCAACAGCCGCATCCGTTCTTCAGCCTTGCGCAGGGTAAGAATAATCTCGTCCGGTTTGAAGGGTTTGGAAATGTAATCATAGGCACCCTGTTTCAGACATTCAACAGCGGTATCAAGACTGCCGTAGGCACTCATCATGATGACCGTCGCGGCCACCCGACGCCGTTGCAGTTCCTTAAGAAAGGCCATGCCGTCCATTTCCGGCATGCGAATGTCACAGAGGATCAGGGAAAAACTTTCCCGTTCCAGAAGCTCAAGGCCCTCCGGTCCGGTTTCAGCATCGCTGACCTGGTACCCGGCCCGTTCGAGCACCATCCGCAACATGGAACGCATGCCGGGTTCATCATCGATGACAAGAATATGCCTGATCACTTCAACCATCAACGTCTCCAGCAGGCGGTAACAGAAGAGAGAAACAGCTGCCTTCACCTTCCACCGATTCAACCCTGATCTCGCCACCGGCTTCGGCCATGACCCGCTGGCAAACCGCCAGCCCAAGCCCCCGACCCTTTCCGGGAGCCTTGGTGGTGAAAAAGGGTTCGAACAACTGGCCCTGAACATCGCTGCTCATGCCGCAGCCATTATCCACGACCCGCAAGATGACCCGATCCGCCACTACGTCACCCTCCAGGCGAATGATCCCTTGACCATTACAGGCGTCGCGGGCATTGATCAGCAGGTTGATCAGCACCTGTTCAAGTTTCCGACGATCCATGGAAACGGAAGGAAGGACAAGATTTTCGGCATAGGTCAACCGCATATTCTTCAACGTTCCCTGCAACCGGAGCAATTCAATCGTCTCCAGCACCGCGCCCCAGGGGTCGAAAGGAGCGGGATCAGAGTGTCCCGGTGCGGCATAGTCCAGCAAGTCCCGCACCAATCGATCGATTCGCTCAGCCTCCCGGACGGCAAGATCGGCCATCTCGGCCGATTCCCCGGCGGGCAGTTCCTGCCGCAACAGAGCCAGGTAACCCATCAGGGCACCAAGCGGATTACCGATTTCATGGGCCATGCCCGCCGCGAGGTGACCAACAGTCGCCAGTTTTTCGCTGCGCACCAGTTCATCGCGGGTCTGTTCCAGCTCCTGATTGGCCCTTTTGAGTGACTGGATGGTTGCCTCGGTCTGCCGGCGGCTCTGGTCCAGAGCGCGTGTCATCTGGTTGAAACTGCCGGCTAAACGGGCAATTTCCAGCGGCCCCTCAGTCGCGAGAACCGTGTCGAGCTGCCCCATGGTGACTTTCTCCGTCGCCGCGAGCAGGTTTTTCACCGGCTGAATCACGTTACGGCGCATCAGCAGGAATCCGGCAGCGGCCAGAACCAACCCGTAACCAAAGGCGTAGAGGAAAACCCAACGCCGTGCCCGGCTGATCTGTTCGCGCAGGGGAGCGAGAGAATATTGCACCACCAACAGCCCGCGAGCGGGAGGCTGGACCGAAAGGGGAACAATCACCCGGGTACTGCCGTCCCGATTCCCACTGAACAGCGGCAGAGGATTCCAGTCAACATCCAGGGCTTCCTCTCTCTGCAGCAGCAGGCGGCGCAGGCGAATTGTCGAAACCTGTGGAACATCCTCAATGGCATATCCCTGCACCAACCTGAGTCGGGCATCGTAAAGCCACCAGGCTTCTGCACCGAAGTCCCGTTGAAGCCGGCTGAGACGAAACTGGACCGGGCGCACGTTGCCATCGCGAACCTGGTCCAGCGCCGTTGAACGGCTCACTTCGAGCAGCAGCGCCAGATGCTGGTCGAGAAATTTCTGTTCGGCAAAGCGCAGAAAAAGGAAGCCGCCAAACAGCAGGGCCGCGCCGAGAAGCAGCACCAGGGTCAGCAGAATTTCACGGTTCAGACCGCCGTATTTCCGGCCGGTACGGATATTTTTTATTTTACAGTTCATAATTGATTGAATTTTCAATAAAATAGCGAATAGGTACAAAGTTGCAAAGAAATTCTTTTTTGCCCCCGGATCCTCCAGGCCGATGTCCACAGCCTTTTTTCTGCTATACCTAGGAGACTGTCGGACTATACAGGCTGAAGCGAAAATTCGGGTGTTTGAGCACAGATTTCGGCTCAATTGCAGCCTCATAGCAGTGGCTATGGGGCAAAATGGAGCTGGGATATGGGCCGAACGC
>NZ_NAAD01000047.1 GCF_002093115.1 Geothermobacter hydrogeniphilus
CACCACCACGGCCTTGGTTCGCGTGACCGCCAAAGATGCGGTAACCGGACAATGGCTGAGCAGAGATGATTCCGACGCACCCTTCACGATCCAATAACCCTGACTACTAAGGCAGAGCCCTGCCGGGCTATCCCCGGCAGGGCAATTGAAAGGAGTTCCAGATGAGTTGCAAACGATTTCTGACAGTCCTGCCGCTGATCGCCCTCCTGCTCCTGGTCGGGGTGGGGTCTTCACAGGCGGTTTATCGCCAGCAGTGTCCGCCCGATACCGACGGGGTTGATACTGACGGTGACGGCATTGTTGACAATGACAATATCTGTGTCCAGATCGGCGGCGGTGATGGTTATGCCGTCATGGGGGATGGCCGCCACCTCTACACCTTCGGGTTTTCGGCCTTCGGGGGGCCCTACACCCCCGACGATGTCGTCAACGGCACCGCGCCTGATCCGGCTGATGCCGGCAACATGTGGAGTGACGCGACCAACCCCGGGCTGGTCCTGGGGGCCAATTTCCCGGCGCCGACCATGCACTTCAAGCAGGGCCAGAAGGTCTTTCTCACCCTGCACAATGTCGGCATGCTGATCCGTCCGGACCTGTTTGACCCGCATACGGTTCATTATCACGGGTTTCCGAACGTGGCGGCGATTTTCGACGGTCTGCCCGATTCAGCGGTTTCGATCAACATGGGGTCGAGCATGACCTACTTCTACAACCTCGTCGAGCCCGGCACCTACATGTACCATTGTCATGTCGAGGCGACCGAACACATGCAGATGGGGATGCTCGGCAACTTCTACGTCGATCCGATCCAGGACAACGGGTCCCCGATTACCGTGAACGGGAAACCGTACAGCAAGTTCGCCTACAATGATATCAACGGGGCGACCGGTTACGATGTGATGATGCCCCTGCAGATCCATTCGTTTGACCCGGTCTTCCATACCGAGGATGAAACCGTTCAACCCCTGTCCTTTTCCACCATGCGTGACGTCTACCCGATGTTCAACGGACGGGGATACCCGGATACGGTCAATGAACTCACGCCGACCGCCAATCCGGGCGACATCGACCTGATCCTGAACAAGGAAGGAAACTTCGCCCAGGGCATGCCGGCGTTGATCAAGGCGACCGCCGGTGACCGGGTCCTGCTCCGTGTGACCAGCCTGTCAACCACGGAACATTTTACCGTCATCTCCCCCAGTATCCCGATGAAGGTGGTCGGCAACGGCGCGCAGATCATGCGCACCAACGGTGACCCGACCGGGACCGATCTCTTCTACATGACCAATTCCATTCGTCTGGGCGGCGGTGAGGCGACGGACGTCATTCTTGACACCACCGGGGTGGCGCCAGGAACCTATTTCGTCTACTCCCGCAACCTCGAACAGCTCAGCAACAACCAGGAAGATTTCGGCGGCATGATGACCGAAATCATCATTCAGTGATAACAGACTGCCCGATTGGAGGATGTGATGCATAGACCAACAAGCAAAAACTGGAGCAGGCTGCTGCTGGTGGCGGGTTTGTTGCTGCTGTGGGTTGCCGGCACAGCCCAGGCCAAGGTGACGGGAATTTCAGGAACCTTTTTCGACTTTACCGCCAAGACCGACCATATCAGCACCGGTGAGGGGAACAGCCTGCTTATCTACGGCTACAGCATCGCCGGCAGTCGCGCCCAGTACCCCGGGCCGACCCTGATCGTCAACCAGGGTGATACCATAACGATCCGCCTGACCAACAACCTGCCGGTGTCGACTTCGATCATTTTTCCCGGGCATAAAGCGGTCGCTTCCGGGGGAACGGCGGGTATCCTGACCCAGGAGGCCGCTCCCGGCGGGGTTGTGACCTATTCCTTTGTCGCCGATCAGCCCGGAACCTATCTCTATCAAAGCGGCACCAACCCGGCCCTGCAGATGAACATGGGCCTGGTCGGGGCGATTATCGTCCGGCCGACAGGGTTTGACCCGGCGGCACCGACCGCCTATGGAGACGCTTCAACGGCCTATGATTACGAGGTGCTTTTCCTGCAGACCGACATGGATTCAACCTACAACGAGCTGGTCGAGTTCGGTCGCAGTGCGGAAATCAACCTCAACGATTTCCATGCCACCTACTGGTTCCTCAACGGTCGCAACGGTCCTGACACACTGCTGCCCGACAATGTCAGCTGGCTGCCGACTCAGCCCTACAACTGTCTGCCGCGGATTCATCCCGGAGACAAGATCCTGATCCGCTGGGTCGGGGCGAGTCGCGATGCTCATCCGCTGCATACCCACGGCAACAACTTCAGGCTGATTGCCAGGGATGGCCGGCTGTTGTCGAGCGGCCCCGGCAACGGTGCCGACCTGGCGGTCTCCGACTACACCCAGACCGTCAACCCCGGAGAGACCTACGAGGGGATCTTCACCTGGACCGGCGCCGCGATGGACTGGGACATGTACGGTCATACCGCGGCGGACAACATCACCCTGACCGACCTCGTCAATAATGAGACCGGTGCCGCCGGTCCTGACGGGTTCGACGACAACACCTACGAGTACGTCGCCGACCATGAAAAACCGATGCCGGTGACCCTGCCGGGCATCCAGGAGCTGACCTTCAGCCCCTTCTACAGCGGCAGCCCCTACCTCGGCGGCGGCGCCTTCCTGCCGCCCGGAGAGGGCGGATTCAACCAGCATGGCGGCTATTACTACATGTGGCATTCGCACAATGAGAAAGAGCTGACCAACAACAATATCTTCCCTGGCGGGATGCTCACCTTCCTGATCGTTGAGCCGCCCGGCGTGGCCATTCAGTAGGAAAGGGGGAACACGGTATGAAACAATCCAAGAGGAACAAGGTGTTCAGCCTCATTCTTGCCACGCTGCTGTTCAGCATCTGCTGGGCGGGGACCGCGCTGGGGCTCACTCTCAACCTGGTCGCCGAGCAGGCGACTGTCACCATGGCTGATGGCAATACCATCACCATGTGGGGTCTGCGCGACACTGCGGATACGGCCCATCCGGCGGGGGCCTGGAAAATCCCGGTGTTCAATATCACCCTGCCGGATACGTTGACCATCAACCTGACCAACAACCTCCCTGCCGACACGGCCAGCCTGGTGAAGCCGACCTCGCTGATGATCCCCGGCCTGCGGGAGGACGCCATGTCGCCGGTCTGGACCGACGGCTTCAGCGGGGCCCGCACCAGTGTCTCCCAGCGGGTCCGTTCTCTCAACCGGGAAGCGGGCAACGGCGGCGGCAGCCAGACTTACACCTGGAGCAACCTGCGGCCCGGCACCTTCATCATCCAGAGCGCCACCCACCAGGCCCTGCAGGTGCAGATGGGCCTCTACGCGGTACTGGTTGTTCATCCGGCGACCGCCGGCCAGGCCTATGTGCCGACGGCTACGGTACCGGCCGCGGAGGTGACCTACACCACTGAGCATGTCCTCGTTTTCAGTGAGATCGACAAGGCCCTGCATGACGCGGTGCTTGCCGACGACTATGGACCCGGCAAGCTCTATACCAGCACCATGAACTATCATCCGTCCTACTACCTGATCAACGGTCAGCCTGCTGCGCTCGGTGCCCAGCAGATTCCCATCGGCTCCAATACCGATGATATCCTGCTGCGCCTGGTCAATACCGGCTACCAGACCAAGATCCCGACCTTCCAGGGGCAGGATGTCCGGCTGCTGGGGCAGGACGGGTTCCTCGCCCCCTACACCCACATGCAGTATTCAGTGGAATTGACTCCCGGCAAAACCAGGGATGTCATTCTCAGCAAGCCGAATACTCCGGTCGTCAAGTTCTATGATTCGCGGATGTCGATTTCGGCAGCCGGGGCGCCCGGTGGTGGATTGCTGGCGGATCTGCTGGTCAGTTTTGCGAATATGACCGTGTTGACCCCGAATGGTGGGGAAGCTTTGCTGAGCGGTACTCAAGCCGCCGTTGAATGGTCTGCATTTTCTGGGAATGCGAACTACACAGTTCTCTACTCCCTCGATACTGGTGCGTCTTGGACCGTCATCCAGAGTGGAGTAGCTGGTACCAGTTTACAATGGCAGGTGCCGAACACACCAACGGCCACGGCCCTGGTTCGCGTGACCGCCAAAGATGCCGTAACCGGGCAATGGTTGAGCAGAGATGATTC
>NZ_NAAD01000048.1 GCF_002093115.1 Geothermobacter hydrogeniphilus
AGAAAAAAGAACCGCCTCGATCCAGAAACCGGTCCGAGGCGGTCGAGATGTGTGCAGATATCGGCCGCCCCCCCCACCACCGTTCCGAGGCGGTCGAGACGTGTGCAGCTGCAAGGCGTCTCACGTGCCGAGGAATGAGGCGTAGCGGCAGCTACGTCGCAGCGACTGAAGGCGAGAGCAACGCAGCAGACGGGTGCGTATCGGCCGCCCTCACTACTTAACCGATTCTTCGGGGTAGGCGTGGATATTATGAATCGACAAATCCGGACCGCGGAACTCATCCTCATCCTCCAGCCGGAAACCGACCGTCTTGGCGATCACCCCGTAGACCACGAAACCGACCACCAGGGCGAAGACGATCGCCAGCAGGGTGCCGATCAACTGGGACATGAAGCTGACGCCGCCCATGCCGAGAAACATCGTCTGGCCGAAGATCCCCGCCGAGATGCCGCCCCAGCTGCCGATCAGACCGTGCAGCGGCCAGACACCGAGGACGTCATCGATTTTCAGTTTTTCCTGTTCAAGTTCAAAACCGTAGACGAAAATCAACGCACCGATGCCGCCGATGAAGAACGCGGCGATCGGATGCACCAGGTCGGAACCGGCACAGATGGCGATCAGGCCGGCCAGCGCGCCGTTGTGCACGAAACCCGGGTCATTCTTACCGGCGACCAGGGCAAAAAGGACCCCGCCGACCATCGCCATCAGCGAATTGACCGCCACCAGTCCGGAAATGCCTTCCAGATTCTGGGCGCTCATGACATTGAACCCGAACCAGCCGACCGCCAGGATCCAGCTGCCGAGGGCCAGGAAGGGGATATTGGAAATCGGGATCGCCTTGCTCTGGCCGCGCACCCAGCGCCCCAGGCGGGGACCGAGGATGATGACCGCGGGCAGCGCCAGCCAGCCGCCCATGGAGTGGACCACCACGCTGCCGGCAAAATCGTGGAAACCGGCACCGAAGGTTGATTCCAGCCAGCCCTGCAGACCGGAGCTGTTCTGCCCCCAGATCAGCGATTCGAAAAAGGGATAGAAGATACCGGCAAAAATGCCGCCGGCCACCACCTGCGGCCAGAATTTGGCCCGTTCGGCGATGCCGCCGGAGATGATCGCCGGGATACAGGCGGCGAAGCAGAGCAGGAAGAAGAAACGCACCAGCTCATAGCCGTTGTTGTCGCCGAGCAACGAACCGGCCGGGGCGAGAAAATTGACGCCGTAGGCGATCGGGTAGCCGATCAGAAAATAGACCACGGTCGAGACCGACCAGTCGGTGAGAATCTTGACAAAGGCATTGACCTGGCTTTTCTGCCGGACGGAACCAACTTCAAGAAAGGCGAACCCGGCGTGCATGGCAAAAACCATGACTGCGCCGAGCATAAGAAAAAGAACGTCACCACCGTGACGCAGGGACACCATTGCGGACTCCATTGTCAGCAACCTCCTCGCTCAGATTGAATACCGGCCCCCAAGCCGGTTCCGGGCTCTTCTTTCAACATGCATACCAGCCGACGAAACGGCTGACATTCCCCGTCGCGGTTCATTTCCACCCCGCAATCTGTCGCTTTTTTAATCACCGATGGCTCCAAATTAAGCAGTACCTCACCCGCCCTAAACTACGGCTTTTTATGTTGTTTTGTCCTGCATTTTCTTCTTGACTAAACGTGTTGGGTTTTATATTGTCCTTTTCCGACACGTTCAGTGTTTTAAATACAATCGAAGCAGAGGCACATTCAACGATGGAATCAACGCAGCGCAGCCTGGCCAAGGCCATTTCATGGCGCATTATCGCAACGGTCATCACCGCCCTGATCGCCTATGCCATGACCGGCGAAATGACCTTCGCCGCCCAGATCGGGTTGGCTGACACCTGCCTGAAGTTTTTTGTTTACGTCGGCCACGAACGTCTCTGGAACCGCATCTCCTTCGGCCGCGAAAAACAGCAGCCCGAATACTACATTTAAAAAAGGGGCAGATCATGGGACATACCGCCGCAAGGTTGACAACCAACGACCCGCCCGCTGCGGAGGAAATCCTGCGGCAGGGTATCGCGCAAGCCGGGGGACCGGTGGCGCTGGCCTGTTCGTTCAGCGTTGAGGATGTCGCCGTTATCGACCTGGCGACCCGGGCGGGGCTGCCCCTCGGGGTCTTTGCCATCGACACCGGTCGTCTGCCGGAGGAAACCTACATCGTCGCCGAAACGGTTTCCCAGCGCTATGGACTGTCGATCGAATGGTATTTCCCCCAGGCCGAAGCGGTTCAACAGCTGGAACGGCAAAAAGGGCTCTTCTCCTTCCGTGAAAGCCTGGAAAACCGCCACCAATGCTGTGCGGTCCGCAAGGTCGAGCCGCTGCGACGTGCCCTGTCCGGGCTGTCCGGCTGGGTCACCGGCATGCGCCGCGCCCAGAGCGTGACCCGCAACGACATCCTGCCGATCGAGGTTGACCGGGCCCATGACGGCCTGTTGAAAATCAACCCGCTCTGCGACTGGAGTGAACGTCAGCTGTGGGATTATGCCCGCGAGCAACGGATTCCGATCCACAAACTGCACCGGCAGGGCTATCCGAGCATCGGCTGCGCCCCCTGCACCCGCGCCGTCAAGGAGGGAGAAGATGTCCGGGCCGGCCGCTGGTGGTGGGAAAACCCGGAGCACAAGGAATGCGGGCTGCATCGGTAAGAAAAAAAGCGGCTAAAGGCCAAGGGCCAAGGGCTAAGGAAAGAAACTCATGACACATTTGGAACAACTCGAAGCAGAGAGCATTCACATCATTCGCGAGGTGGCGGCCGAGTTCGAAAACCCGGTGATGCTCTATTCCATCGGCAAGGATTCGGCGGTGATGCTGCACCTGGCGCGCAAGGCCTTCTACCCGGCCCGCCCCCCCTTCCCGCTGATGCATGTCGACACCACCTGGAAATTCCGCGAGATGATCGCATTCCGTGACCGAATGGCCGCTGAATACGGCTTTGAACTGATCATTCACACCAACGAGGAGGGCGTGCGGCAGCAGGTCTCGCCCTTCACCCACGGCAGCGCCCTCTACACCGACGTGATGAAGACCGAGGGGCTCAAGCAGGCACTCGACAAGTACAAGTTCGATGCCGCCTTCGGCGGCGCGCGCCGCGACGAGGAGAAATCCCGCGCCAAGGAGCGGATCTTCTCCTTCCGCAACAAGCATCACCGCTGGGATCCGAAAAGCCAGCGCCCGGAGCTGTGGAACATCTACAACGCCAAGGTTCAGCCGGGAGAAAGCATCCGCACATTTCCCCTCTCCAACTGGACCGAACTCGACGTCTGGCAGTACATCTACAGCGAAAACATCCCCATCGTGCCGCTCTACTACGCCAAGGTGCGCCCGGTGGTCGAGCGGGACGGTCTGCTGATCATGGTCGATGATGATCGCCTGCAGCTGCGTCCCGGGGAAAAAATCGAGTACAAGTCGGTGCGTTTCCGTACCCTCGGCTGCTACCCGCTGACCGGCGCCGTCGAATCGACCGCCGCCACCCTGCCGGAAATCATCCAGGAGATGCTGCTGACCCGCACCTCCGAGCGCCAGGGCCGGGCCATCGACCACGACCAGGCCGGATCGATGGAGAAGAAGAAGGCGGAAGGGTATTTTTAAAATCAAACTGCGGCCAAAGGCTAAGGGCGAAAGGTCAAAGGGATCACACCCTTTAGCCTTGTGCCTTTAGCCCTTAGCCGAATTCGAGGGTTTATGAACAACCAATCCGAACTGATAAAAGACGATATCCACGCCTACCTGAAGGCCCAGGAAGAAAAATCGATGCTGCGCTTCATCACCTGCGGCAGCGTCGACGACGGCAAGTCGACCCTGATCGGGCGGCTGCTGTGGGATTCGAAGCTGATCTTTGAAGACCAGCTGGCGGCGCTGGAAGCCGACAGCAAGCGGGTCGGCACCCAGGGGGAAAGAATCGACTACGCGCTGCTGCTCGACGGGCTGCAGGCCGAGCGGGAACAGGGGATCACCATCGATGTCGCCTACCGCTTCTTCTCCACCGACAAGCGCAAGTTCATCGTCGCCGACACCCCGGGGCATGAACAGTACACCCGCAACATGGTCACCGGCGCCTC
>NZ_NAAD01000049.1 GCF_002093115.1 Geothermobacter hydrogeniphilus
CCGGACTGCGGGGCGCCGTCCTCCTTGTAGGGATTACCCATCCAGGTGCCGCGCAGGTAGGGCTTGCCGGTGACGGTGTCGTTGGTCGCCTGATTGCGGTTATGCACGTCGTGGCAGTAGCTGCAGCGGATATTCGCCACCGCATCCGGGCTCTCGGTGTAGTTGTAGGCCGTCCCGGTCACCGCACTCGTCCCGGCACTGTTGACCGAGTGAGTCGACTCGATGGCGCCGGTCTTGTAGCTGAAGTTGGCGCTGGTCCAGGTCGCCGTGGTCCAGTTGCTGGTACTCAGAGAGCCATAGTTGTAGGTGCTGTTTCCGGTGTTGGCGTTGGTGTTGGTCCCCCACTCGCTGACGCCGTTGGCATCGTGGCAACTCCAGCAGATCTCCGCCTCGGTGGTCTTGCCGCCGGTGGCCGTGCCGCCCAGCCAGATGCCGCCATGGGTGGTGTAGTTGATGCCGACGGTGGTGTTGTTCGGCACCTGCACATCACCGCTGTGGAAACCGTGGCACTTCTGGCACTGGGTCGCCCAGTCGGTGGTACCACTGATGGTGTCGGTCGTAGCAGCCTTGAGGTGTGAGCCGTAGGATTCACCGGTAAAACCGGAGTTGCCGGTCGGATAGACCACGGTCGGACCGCTGCCGCCGGGAGCGTGGCAGAGATCGCAGCTGCCGCCGCCGAAGTCACCGAAGCCGACCGTCCACCTGGAGTCGGCCAGGGCGTGACCGGTGGAGGCGTTGCCGTGACAGGCGTTGTCGCAACCCCAGTTGGTCTGGTTGTAGCCGGCGCCGGTGCTCGGTGTCGGACCGTTCATGGTGATCACGCCGTTGCCGTGGTCGCCGGTCCCCCAGGTGGCGGTGTAGTTGGCGTTGGTCGTGGTCGGGGAGAAACCGTGGCAGGTTTCGCATTCGCTGTGGTTGGCCTGCACCTCGGGGGTGCCGTCGCCGTCCCAGTCGGCGGCGTGGTTGACCAGCACGTTGCCGCGCCAGCTGCCCCAGATGCCGTGACAGGTCTTGCACTCGTCACCGGCGACGCCGCCGCCGCGCGCCCAGGTCTTGTTGTTGAGTCGCGCCCAGGGGGTGCCGGTGCCGCGATTGGCGTCGGCACCTTCCTTGTGACAGGTCATGGCGCAGGTATCGAGGTCGGAGCTGGTCCCGAGGGTGATGCCGGCGACGAAGTCGGTGCCGGTCGGACGGTTCATGGCGCTGGTCGCCAGACCGGCGTCGCTGAAGTGGTTGCTCGGCTGGCCGTTGTGGCACTGGGTACAGGCGAGGCTGACGCCGTGGTTCTGGCCGCTGACCACGCCGGTGATACCGTGCATGCCGCTGGTGGCGCTGTTGTATTCGGTGGCCACGTCTTCTGCCTTGTGGCAGAGGGTGCACTGGGTGTTGGCGTCGATGGTGCCGGTCCAGGCCGGGGTGGTCTGGCCGCCGTGGCAGCTGACGTTGCTGCATTGGCTGCCGGCATAGCTCGGGGTGCCGGCCGACATGTCGTCGTAGGTGGCAGCGATATTGACGTCGACGGTGCCGTCGGCGTGGTTGTTGCCACTGTGGCAGTAGTCGCACTTGGCCTGAACGGCGGCGCCGTTGGTCACCTGGGCGGCAAGGGAGACGCCGAGGGCGGTGAAGTGGGCGTTATGGGCGCCGGTGGACGGCCAGGGCTCGCCGGCGCCGTTGTTGTGGCAGCTGGCGCAGCCGCTGCTCAGGCTGCCGCCCCAGGTCGGAGTGGTGCCGAAGTGGCAGTAGATATTGGAGCAGTTGCCGTAAGTCGCGCTGGGGGCAAGGCCGCCAGTGTTGCCGGTGGTGGTGCCGTTGTAGGTGGCGCTGCCGGCGGTGTTGGTCGGCAGGGCGCTGACGTCCCAGGTGACGTTGCCGTTCATGTGGCCGGATGCGCCGGCGGAGGCGCCGTGGCACTGGGTGCAGGCCATGGCCAGGGTGCCGGCATGGGTGGCGTGGCTGCCGCCGGTCGGCGGGGTGGTGCTGGTGGCGCCGTGGCAGTCGCCGCAGGTGACGGTGGCGTCCCAGACCGGGTTGCTGCCGCCAAGGGTGCCGCCGTGGCAGTAGACATTGGAGCAGGCCTTGGTGCCGTCGCCGGCGGTGCCGTTGTTGTAGGCGACCCCAAGCTGGCCACCGTAGGTGCCGGTGACCGAGGTGCCGCCGCCGGCGGCGCTGAAGTCGGCGTTGAAGTGGATGTCGATGTCGCCGCCGTTGGGCATGGCGTTGCCGTTGTGGCAGGTGTTGCAGTCGCTGAAGCCGAGGGTGTTGACATGTTTGTCATGGGCGCCGGGGGTGGTGCTGCCGGTGGTGACCGGACTCCAGGCGAGGCCGGTGTTGGTGCTGCCGTCGCTGTCCGCGGTGGTCGGCGGGTTGCCGTGGCAGGCGTCGCAGGCGGTCGGCTTGAAACCCTGCTTGTGGTTGTGGCAGCTCATGCAGTCGGCGCTGAGCTGGTGGTTCTGCTCAGCGGCACTGCCGGTACTCATGTTGTAGGCGTGGTGATGAACACCGTTGGCCTGGGTGGTGTCGAAGGTATGGCAGACTTCACAGACACCGGAGCTGGTCGCATGGGCGCCGTTGGCGTCGCCGTAATCGCTGGTGGTGTCGCGGGTGTCGGTGAAGGTGACGGCGCTCGACGCGGAACCGTTGGGCATCAGGCTGCCGTCGGGGAAGCTGATGCTGGTCCGGATCCGTTTGATGTTGGTGGTGGTGTCAACGTGACAGGTGGCGCAGGTGAATTCACCATACTTGCCGCCGGCCAGTCCCCAGGTCCCGCCCCACTTGCTGGAACCGGTGGCGGCAGCGTTGTGCAGCATCGAGTTGGAGGGCACCTGGTCGGTGAAGATCTGTACGGCGCTGCCGCCGACGCCGTCGGCATCGGTATAGGTGACGCGCACCTGGTAGATCTGGCCGTTGGTCAGCCCGGTGATGCTGTAGGCGTAGGGACTGGCGGCGTGGGCAAGGGCGCCGGAGGTGTTGGGGAAGGTGGCGCTGTCGCAGCTGCCGATGGCCGGACAGGTGCCCCAGTCGACGGTGACGCTGTTGCTGCCGTTGAAGTCGCCGCTGTAGGGAGCGGAGACATCGAGCTGCTTGTTTTTACTGGCCACGCCGGCGACACCGGCATCGGTGCCGAGGGCGTTGTTGACGGTGATGCTGTTGCTCACCGGACCGACGATGTCGCCGCAGTCGGGATCGGTGCCGGTCACTTCGAAGGTGACCGCCTGCGGACCGGTGGTGCCATAGGCGCTGGAATCCCAGGGGCTGGTGACGGTGGTGCCGTTGATCTTGTAGGTGAAGCTGCCGACATTGCCGGTGGTGCTGAACAGGGTGGTCAGATCGACCGCGGTACCGCCGACGGTCTGGCCGGGGGCGATGGTAATGGTCGACGGGGTAGCGTCAACACAGGTGTTGTCGATGGTGACCCCGGTGAGCTGGGCGGCGTTGACCACGGTGCCGCAGTCGGGATCGGTGCCGGTGACATCGATGGTGACGGCGGTTTCGGCGGCGGAGGTGCCGCAGGCACTGGTATCCCAGCTGTATTCCCAGCGGGAGGTGGTGCCGTTCCAGGTCATCGCCGCACCGGTGACGTTACAGGCGCTGCTGCCGCCGATGGTGACACTCATCCCGGTCATGGTCGCCGGCGCGGTCTCGACGCCGACCGCGGCCTGGATGGTGACGATGCCGGTGGCGGGGCTCGGATTGGTGGTCGTCAGGGTGGC
>NZ_NAAD01000050.1 GCF_002093115.1 Geothermobacter hydrogeniphilus
CGAGCTGCAACAGATAGCTGTCCTCTTCGACAATGATGGCCTTGTAGCGCCCCTGGAAGAGATGTCCGGTTTTCTGCGTGCGCCAATTGAACCAGCGTGTGTAACGACCAGAGAGGTTCTGCATGAATCGGGACAAGGGAATATCACCGACCTGAACGGCCAGGTGAACATGGTTGTCCATCAGGCAGAAGGCGAAGACGCGGCAGGAATAGCGTTCAATCGCCTGTTGCAGCAGAAGATAAAACCGGTAACGATCCTGGTCACACTCGAAAACGGCATTTCCGCCATTGCCGCGCAACATGACGTGGTAGAGCGCACCGGGATAATGAATGCGGGGTTTTCGGGCCATGGTTTAAACCTTAATGCAAACTTGCCAACTTGCAAGCCTGACACCATTGGTTGCTGCAAGTGAGGGAAGAGCCTCATTGTAATGCTTGTCTCAAAGCTTGGAACATGCCCTTTTGCCAATGATTAACGAACGGTGCAGCATCTATCCCAGGTTGCAGAAGAGCAGTATTAATCACTTCATCATCTAGACCAGCTTGGCGCAAAGACTCTATTTGCCGTAATACCGCACCTAAGAGTTCAGCAGCCTTAGTAGTATATCGTCTGGCTAAATCAAAGTCAGCAAAGTGCTTTCTCACTCTTTGTTTTTCGACCTCAAGCCACCCTTCAGGCGGATTTACGATATATTCAAATTCTCCTGGCTCTCCTTCATTTCCAGCGTGGTAAATCGCAAAAATCCATTGTTCTAAAAAGAATTTGTCATTGTCCACGTAAGGTTGAATGATTTGATCTTCTGCACTCATCGCAAAGGCATGCGCTTTACCATCCATATTGCAATCACGACATGCTGGAACCAAATTTAGGGGTTGAACAGAAAATTGAGGAAAATGTGCTTTAGGCAAAAAATGATCCAAGTTGCGCGGCGTGCCTATTCCACCACAAAATGGGCATTTTTCTTTTGCAGCATTTAACAAAGCATCGTAGATTTTTCTGGCTGGTTTTTGCTCTGGCACAAAGTACCTGTCGTAAATCTTGACTAGATCAGACTTTTTTAAGGTATTGATAACAACAGGATCGGCTTCTCCATCAATATTGAT
Source organism: Geothermobacter hydrogeniphilus (assembly GCF_002093115.1). NCBI lineage: Bacteria > Pseudomonadati > Thermodesulfobacteriota > Desulfuromonadia > Desulfuromonadales > Geothermobacteraceae > Geothermobacter > Geothermobacter hydrogeniphilus. Next base: position 1,104 of record NZ_NAAD01000050.1, read on the forward strand.
GGGTGGAATAGTATGTAACTCACCAGTGCCAGCAGCAACTAAATATTGGCCTTCGACTGTTGTGAGATCAGTTTTGCTAGATAACAGCTTATGACGCAACTCAGCATTACCAGTAATACCTTTAGCACATTCTTCAAGAGTTTGTTCAAAGCTATATTGAGGTTCACTCAGTCTCATCATGACTAACACTCCTATCACGATTGGCAATGAGCGCTTTTAGAATGGCTCTACCCTCAAACCCAAGTTGGTTATTGTAGCTAGAAACTATTTCTTCATAAGTTCTTCCTGTTTCAACAGATTCAGCAAGAAGATCGTGGAACCCTGAACGTTCAACTTCGAGACTGAAAACTTCGCTGGTTAATAATCCAAGGTTTTCACCGAAAGTTTCAATAGTTGGCCGACTAGCCGTTACATTTGAACCAACACGATAAATTTTCCAAACGCAAGAACAAGGTATTTCTTGCAAAACCACAGGTGAGTGTGTCGCTATGATTGCGACCCCATTTCGATCCTGAAGTAAATCGGCAAGGGCGCGCACAAACGCCGATAATAATGGCGGGTGTAAATGGCTCTCTGCCTCATCCAATAGCACTAATGTTTTTTCTTCTACGGTGGCGACCAAGCGGGTTATGGTTAGCAAAACTATGGCGTGCCCCGAACTCATGCGAGACAAAAACGGGCTAACCTCTTTTATATACTTGTCTTGAAAAGAGCTTGAATCAGATTGTTCTTCACTCATCGTGTTGTTACGAAGATCCTTGTAAATATCTTTTAACTTTTGTAGCCTCATTGAAGCAAAAATTTCATCTGAGCCAAGTTTACCAATGGCATCCAACCAACGATCGGTCTTTTTGGGGTCGTAAAAACAACTAATTAAGGCTCTTGAACAATCATTTTGAAGATCGCTAATAGTTCGGTGGAACTCTCCATTCTTCGGGTCTTTCAAGCCAATATAGAAATAGCAGGTTCCTTTCGCAGGATCAGGTTGTTCCTTGGGAGGGGTAAATGGATCGAAGGCACTGAAGGAAACTGATACAAGACTACTGAAATAATCATCCGAGATTTCGCTTTCCTGCCACCCATCTATATCGACAAATTTAGCGTTAGTACCTTGCCGATCTGTAATCGCTTCAATCATGCCATTTAGTAAAGTTGTTTTGCCTACCCCATTTCGGCCAATAATCGCATGAATATTGGTGTTAGGCGTGGAACCAACTTCTACATCAAAACCGAGCTCTATTCTCCCCCAATGCCCTGCTTCAGGCCTGACGAACTTGAATTTAAAGTTGGTGAGCTCAGCTTTACCTTCGAGGACTCGGGCATACTGCCCTTTTATCACTGAGAGGCTGATGCCGCGCAGTAAAGATGTGCTGAAAACTTCTTCCTCTTTTATGTCTTCAATAAGGTTAGGTTGTAAAACAATATCGCGCAATGCTGATAAAATCTGATTGCAAAAGTGACTAGGTAAGGACGCCATATTACGATAAAACTCAACACCTTGTCCTAGTGAGAAGAACTCTTCGCCAAGATGTTCAAATCTGTCAGGTAATTTGGCATAGGTGTCGGTTTCTGTCGTTTGTCCTTTAAAGGCAATCTTAATTTCACCAATATCGTGGAGACGGCCATCTTCATCATGGAGCGACATGTGAAACATGGTAACAAACGAATAGTCATTCCAATGATCTATCTTGAGATAAATCGTATTATTACCGGTTTCAGGGGCCCAAGTGCTTCTGGGTAAAACACGAAATTCCATGTCTAGCAATACTCCAAAATACGGGAGCTAGTATTAGTTAATGGCCGAACGAGCCCGTAGAAAAACCCTCACACAAGAGCAATCCCCGAGCCTGGTTGAATTTTTTCTTTTCGTGAACCGCCCGTCAGGTATGGCATGTTCAGGCGATAGCCGTCTCCTCAGCGCGATTTGTCGGGAATTCTACCGTTTACCGGCCGATTTTACTTCTTTTTTTCTTTTTATTACCTCAAATCATCCCGAATCGGCGCATCCTGGTCATGTTGTGCAGCATGGTCATCATCTGCCATTGTCCGTTGACCTTCTTCTT
>NZ_NAAD01000051.1 GCF_002093115.1 Geothermobacter hydrogeniphilus
AGGCGTAGCGGCAGCTACGTCGGAATGACGAGGCGCGGGAGCAACGCAGCAGATGGGCGGATATCGGCCGCCCACGCACCTCTCACAATACTGCTTCGACGCCGACCAACTCCATCCCGAACGCCTCGGCGACACCGGGATAGACCACCTTGCCGTTGACAATGTTGAGTCCCGAGCGGATACCGGCGTCGTCGCGCGCCGCGGTCTGCCAGCCTTTATCGGCAATGACGCCGGCGTAGGTGAGAGTGGCATTGGTCAGCGCCAGGGTCGAGGTCAGCGGCACCGCGCCCGGCATGTTGGCGACACAATAGTGGAGGATGCCGTCGACGACGAAGGTCGGTTCCTGGTGGGTGGTTGGATGCGAGGTTTCGAAGCAGCCGCCCTGGTCGATGGCGACATCAACCAGCACCGCACCCTTTTTCATCGTCTTGAGGGTCGCGCGGGTGATCAGTTTCGGTGCCTTGGCGCCATGGACCAGCACCGCACCGATCACCACGTCGGCGCGCGGGGCCAGCTCCCGGATGGTGGCCGGCGACGACATCAGCGGGATGCAGTTTTTCGGCATAATCTCCGAGAGATGACGCAGACGGTCGAGATTGGTGTCGAGCAGGTAGACCTTGGCACCGAGACCGCAGGCCATCTGCGCCGCGTGGGTGCCGACCACCCCGCCGCCGAGCACCAACACCGTCGCCGGCTGCACGCCGGGGACGCCACCGAGCAGAATGCCGCGTCCGCCCTGGGCCCGCTCAACATACTTGGCCGCCTGCTGGGCCGCCATCCGTCCGGCGACCTCACTCATCGGCGTCAGCAGCGGCAGGCCGCCGCGAGGCCCTTCGATGGTCTCGTAGGCGATACAGACCGCCTCGCGCTCGATCATCGCCCGGGTCAGCTGCTCGTCAGCGGCAAAATGAAAATAGGTGAAGACAATCTGGCCGGAACGAATCAGCTGATACTCGGAGGGCTGCGGCTCCTTGACGTGCATCACCATCTCACCGCGCGCATAAACCTCGCCCGCGGTGGCGACAATCTCGGCCCCTTCGGCCGCATAGTCGGCGTCGCTGAATCCCGAAGCCTCACCGGCCCCCTGTTCGACCAACACCTGATGACCGGACTGGTGCAGCATTTCCACCCCGGACGGGGTCATGCAGACCCGGTTTTCGTTCGCCTTGATTTCCTTCAATACCCCGATGATCATATCTGCCTCCCGGACGTGAGCTGTTGTCGGCAAAAAATGCCGAATATTCCTGTTGACCTGAATCCACTGGCACTATCCGCCGATAAGGGACTCACTGACTCAGGTTAAATTCTATCAGGATTTCTTCGACATGTTCTTGCATTTACAGTTGCACAAACGAGACGAAATGAAGGATAATTCTACAAACACTATTTAATTTGGAGTTTTCTTCTAAATATGGACCTTGACCTGATAGATCACTCCATACTCTCGGCCCTGCAACGCAACGGCCGCCTCTCCAACGTCCAGTTGGCCGAGCAGGTCGGCCTGTCCGAATCGGCCTGCCTGCGCCGGGTCAAACTGCTGGAAGAAAACGGCGTCATTGACCGCTACGTGATGCTGGTCAACCCGGCGGCAGTCGGCAAGCCGAGCAGCGTCTTCGTCCAGGTCACCCTCGACGGTCAGCAGGCGGAAAAACTTGCCGCTTTTGAAGCCGCGGTGCAGAACGTCTCCGAGATCATGGAATGCTATCTGCTGTCGGGTGACTGCGATTACCTGCTGCAGGTTCGGGTCCGGGATAACGCCGACTACGTCCGGGTCCATGAAAAACTGACGGCGCTGCCCGGCGTGCTGCGGGTACAGACTTCCTTTGCCCTGCGCACCGTGCGCCGCACCACGGAAATCCCGCTGAATACCCTGAATCAGTGAGTTCCTGTTGGATGGAGAGTGCAAGTGCTTGGCCTGAATGAGATTTCCAAAAATCTGAAGCGCACCCACAGGTTCGCTGGTGATTTTTGGAAAGTTCAGGCAGGTCAATGACTTGTGCTATCCGCCGACAAGGTGCTCACTGATTCAGGATTACTCCAGGAGGGACGGCATGAGTGTCGCGGACAACAACCTTCACCGGGTGCTGATCATCGATGATGACCGACTGTTTCTGAAAACCCTGGAAAAAAATATCCGGGAAGATTTTCCCGGCCTGGAGGTCACGACCTGCGACAACCCGGTGCAGGGGCTCAAGGCGATCGATGAAAGTATCGACCTGCTGCTGCTCGACCTGGAGATGCCCGGCATGGACGGCAGCAAGCTGCTGGCCTACGCCACCGCCCGCGGCATCGACAAAAGCCGGATCATCATCCTGTCGGCAAGGGACGCCGAGGATCTGCACCAGATTTTCCCCATGGGGGTCTGTCTGGCGGTCCTCAACAAGCATGAGGCACGGCAGAAAACCGTGCTGAAGATGGTTTTTTCGTCGTTACAGAGAAGCCCCTGAACGCAATCAGCTCGAAAGCGCGCAACGCAACAGCTTGCGTCCCGATTCAAACAGAATCTGCGCCTTGTTGGGTACAATAATCTCGGTCACCAACCCAAGACCGAATGTGGGATGGGAAACCAGCTGTCCTTTGCCGAGGACCGCATCCATGGCATAAACGACCGCCTTGCCGGGATCGAGAACCGCCACCTCCTGCTGCCAGGCAACTTCATCCTTCGCCGCCTTCTTCGCCGCCGTTTTTCGCGGAGCGGCGGCTTTGCGCGGAGTTGTCGCCTTCGGCTGTTTCGGCGCCCGGAAGGCGTGAGTGGTTCCGCAGCAGTTGCATTCCACACGAACAACTTTTTCTCCCACCATGGCAACCACGATGTGATTGGTCACCCCTTCACAGCGGCTGCAGTTCGACTCGATGGGGCCACCCGTCGTCGGCATTTTCTGACTCATAAAATCTCCCGGTTCAAGCAAGCAAAGACGACATTTCTACGCCTGCGGCGCCGGGCTGTCAAGCAGAGATGTGGGAGATGGGAGATGAGAGATGGGAGATGTTTCCCCCACCCTCCTGGCACAAACGGTTCGAGGCGGTCGAGATTCGTGCAGATGCAAGGCGCGCGAAGACTGAAACCGCAGGTGTAGTGGCAGCTACATCGAGGATTGAAGGCTGAGTGCAACGCCGCAGACGGGTGCGTATC
>NZ_NAAD01000052.1 GCF_002093115.1 Geothermobacter hydrogeniphilus
GACGTGGTAGAGCGCACCGGGATAATGAATGCGGGGTTTTCGGGCCATGGTTTAACCTAATCGATTCTTACCAACTTGCAAGCCTGACACCATTGATTTTCTGCCGATGCACAATAATAAATCTGCCTATAAGCCGCACATTGCCATATATGCTTCTATTTATGCCGAACGGTTAGTGATAACCGGCTGCGACAGGGCGCCGAAACTAGTAGAGACCCTTTCGAGAATCGCTCCTGTATCAACAGTCCGGTTGATTTATTTGGTACTAGGTCCTTTTGTATTTATTAATTATTTCCTTAAATCCAGCTAGCTGTTCTTTTGTCATTTTAAACGTATGTCGATATTTTCCGTCAAACATGACTTTTATTGTTTTTGAATTTTCGAATTTAAATATTTTATCTTCTTTTATGTAATTATCTGACCATTCAGCGAGACCTCCACCACCGTTGTCAGATTGTTTATCTGGGTATTCGGTGCGAATGACCAAACTTGCACCGTTGTCACTTATAAGTTGAACTTTTTCATAGAAAATCCAGTTGGTTTCATGGTAGTCAGACCGAAGATCCTCATATCTTGTTTTTAATCTGAAGAATTTCTCACCTGAATCTTCTTTACCAAAGTATAATTCGACTTTGAATTTAGTGTTTTTGTTTTTATGGTAGAAAACATTTCTTTTTGTTCTAAACCATGTGATTTTTTGAAATTCGTCATACTTCTTTTTTATGTTTTTATTTGCAATTCGTTCTCTTCTTCGTGCCTCTTCTTCGGCTTTTTTTCGTTTTTTTGCTAGTGCTGCTTTTTCTTTTTTTATTTCTGCATCTATTCGCTTCGTTAAGGATAAGTACTCTTTATCTTTGTATATTTCAGGGTGTTTGATGGTTAGTAGAAGGGTGGTTTTTTTTGCCGCACTATATTCTTTATTAGAAAGTTGTGCTGATGCCACCTTTAGCAAGCGTTCCTTTCCAAATTTCAGATCTTCTAACTCTGCAGAAACTTCTGAAAGTCGTTTTTTTAATACCTCATTTTCTTTTTTTAACTCATCATATTCCGATTGTTGGACGCATCCAGCGAAGAAAGTGGAAATAATGATAAATAGCAATAGGCATAGATGTCTCATTTTGTTCCTTTTTTAACGCTAACGAGCCCGTAGAAAAACCCTCCCACAAGAGCAATCCCCGAGCCCGGTTGAATTTTTTCTTTCCGTAAACCGCCCGTCAGGTCTGGCATGACCAGGCGATAGCTGTCTCCTCAGTGTGAATTGTCGGAAATTCTACCGTTTATCGGCCGATTTTGCTCCCTTTTTTCTTTTTTTTGCCTTAAATCATCCCGAATCGGTGGATCTTGGTCATGTTGTGCAGCATGGTCATCATCTGCCATTGTCCGTTGACCTTCTTCTTGCCCCGCAGACTGAATCACTTGATGCCGATGACATCGATGAGGTGGCCGAAGAGACAAACCCATAAACGCAAAAAGCCGCCCCGGCTGCGTCGGCAGCGGGTGCGGCTTTCTGATTCTGGCGCGGATTCCTTCCGCTCATGGTCCCCTCCATTACCGGCAGATCAATAAAACACCTATCTTTCTAGCATGTTTCATCACCATGAACAAGATCAAATAGATCCTGAATCCACCGGCAATTTCGGAATTCGGATGAATCTGGGACCTCCCCTGCCCTTTTCAGTCCCCCAGGTCAAGCACCTCATAACCGTTACCGTTTACCACCGCAATTTTAGGTTTTGTTTTTCGGGAAGCACACCTGTATAACCCGTCCGCTTCATTTTCTTGATACTATTGCTTTTACTTTGGTTCCTCGAACCCAACAATTGGCCCAGGTTCGGTTGGTTTCCATTTCACTAAACATGCACCTTCAAACTTGGATCGCAGGTCTATATTCGTCTTATTCTTTAAGTCAGAAATGAAACTTTCAAAGTGAAAATTTATGGAATCGAAAAAGCTCTTCGGATTTACAATTATTGATTCTATGTTGCCATTTAAGTCGAGGATTCCGTCAATTTTGGGAAATGTTATTGTCAGGGCTTCTTTTTTCATGAAAGAGATTAAAATTTTATTTCGAAACATACCGTCGTGAAAAAAGCCGCATCTAGCCTCACTGTAAAATTCGCTTCCGATTTTATTCAATAATTGTTCGTCGAATCCTGATTTTTTGAAAACATCAACAAAACCTTTTTTGAAAAATGCCTTTGATTTGTCTTGACTATCTCTTCCTTCAAGGTAAATAGCGATTCCTTCAAAGTAGGTTAAAAGTAAAGATATTGCCGCAAAGTACCCATGCTCAAGTTCCAGTAAATGGCTGACTGTATCAAGAAGCCATACTCTTGTTCTGTCTTCAAAAATGTCAATGAAGTCATCGACATTCATGCTTTCTAGTTTTTCATATGTATAGTTGGGACTAATTTGAATATTCATGAATTATTTTATTCTTGCAATATCAACGGTAACGGACACAGACCAGCCTGTCGCCATAGCGGCGGGTCAGTTCCTTAGTGCCGTTCTGCCCGGCTTGAGTGTCGCTCGAATGTCCATATCCCTCCACAAACGCAAAAAGCCGCCCCGGCTGCGACGACAGCGGGTGCGGCTTTCTGATTCTGGCGCGGATTCCTTCCGCTCATGGTCCCCTCCATTACCAGCAGATCAACAAAACACCTATCTTTCTAACATGTTTCGCCACCATGAACAAGATCAAATAGATCCCGAATCCACCGGCAGTTTCGGAATTCGGATGAATCTGGGATCTCCCCAGCCCTTCTCAGTCCCCCAGGTCAAGTACCTCATAACCGGCTTCTATAACCTTACGGAATCGCGGTGAGATGCCATGCCAGTCGAGGACATCGACCATAATCGGCAGATCGGACTCGGCAAAGGCATCCCTGAGCTCTTCCAGCCGCCAGTCGATGGGCTTCTCGGCCACCAGCGCCAGGTCGAGGTCCGAGTAGGT
>NZ_NAAD01000053.1 GCF_002093115.1 Geothermobacter hydrogeniphilus
GAGGCGATCGGCTACCACCCGCAGGTGATTCTCGCCGGCCGGCGCATCAACGACGGCATGGGCAAGCATGTCGCCGAGCAGACCGTCAAGCAGCTGATTCAGGCTGACAGGGCGGTCAAGGGTGCGCGCATCCTGGTGCTGGGGCTGACCTTCAAGGAAAACTGTCCCGACATCCGCAACACCCGGGTGGTCGACATCATCGCCGAACTCAAGGAGTACGGCATCGAGGTCCTGGTCCACGACCCCCTGGCCGAGCCGGAGGAGGCGCGGCGCGAATACGGCATCGAGCTGGTGGATATCAACACCGAGGGGGACAGTCCCTCTTGTTCAAAGGGACTGTCCCCCTCCTTCGACGGCATCGTCTGGGCGGTCGCCCACGACGTCTTCGCCGATCTCACCCCGGCCCGGCTCAGAACCCTGTGCGGCGACCGTCCCGGGGTGCTGATGGACGTCAAGGGCGCGCGCGACCGCGCCGAAGTGGAAGCGGCCGGCCTGCGCTACTGGAGTTTGTAGGAAAAGTGAGAGGATCAAGGTTCGAGGATCAAGGTTCGAGGTTTTAACCTAGAACCTTGATCCTTGAACCTAGAACCTTATAAAGGGGGATCAACAAGATGCATATCGTTGTCGTGGGAACCGGCTATGTCGGCCTGGTCACCGGCGCCTGTTTCGCCGAGATGGGCCTCACCGTCACCTGTGTCGATATCGACGCCGCCAAGGTCGCGGCGCTGCGGGAGGGGATCATCCCGATCCATGAACCGGGGCTGGAAACCCTGGTGAAGACCAACGTCGCCGAGGGGCGGCTCATGTTCACCACCAGCCTCGCCGAGGCGATGGCATCCTCCGGCATCTACTTCATCGCCGTCGGCACCCCTTCCGGCGAGGACGGCAGCGCCGACCTGCGGCACGTTCTGAACGTCGCCCGCGAGATCGGCCGCAACCTGACCAGCTACGCGGTCATCGTCGACAAGTCGACGGTGCCGGTCGGCACTGCCGACCAGGTGCGGGCGGCGATCCGCGAAGAACTCGACGCTCGCGGTGAGCAGCTCGAGTTCGATGTCGTCAGCAACCCCGAATTTCTCAAGGAGGGCGCGGCGGTCGCGGATTTCATGAAGCCCGACCGGATCATCGTCGGCGCCGACAGCGAGCGCGCCGCCGAGACCATGCGCCGCATCTACGCGCCCTTCAACCGCAACCGTCTGCGCACCCTGTTCATGGGCGTGCGCGACGCCGAGATGACCAAGTACGCCGCCAACGCCATGCTCGCCACCAAGATCTCCTTCATCAACGAGATCGCCGCCCTCTGCGACTGCCTTGACGTCGACGTTGAGAATGTCCGCCGCGGCATCGGCTCCGACCAGCGCATCGGCTTCCAGTTCATCTACCCCGGTTGCGGCTACGGCGGCTCCTGCTTCCCCAAGGATGTCAAGGCACTGATCCACACCGCCCGCAACTGCGACTTCACGCCGCGGCTGCTCGATGCCGTCGAACAGCGCAACCGCGAGCAGCGCCGGGTGCTGTTCGACAAGATCACCGCCCGCTTCGGCGCCGACCTCTCCGGCCTTAGCTTCGGCCTTTGGGGACTGGCCTTCAAACCCGGCACCGACGACATGCGCGAGGCGCCGTCCAAGGTGCTGATCGAGGCCCTGCTCGCCGCCGGCGCCCGGGTCCGCGCTTACGACCCGGTGGCGATGGAGGTCGCCCGCCGCGAGTTGCCCGCCGCCGCCCTCGCCGACGGCCGCCTGGTGCTGGCCGACAACCAGTACGCCGCCCTCGCCGGGGTCGACGCCATGGTGCTGGTGACCGAGTGGAAGCCGTTCCGCTTCCCCGATTTCGCCGCCATGAAAACCGCCATGAAGCAGCCGATTATCTTCGACGGCCGTAACCAGTATGATCCGCGGATGATCAGCGACGAGGGGTTCGAGTACGTCGGCATCGGGCGGAGAGGATAGGGCGAGAAGCGAGAGGCGAGAGGCGAGAAAAAGCTTGAAAGGCTCTGTTGGCCGCAGATGACGCAGATGAACGCAGATAGGTCAGGGGCCGGGAGATGTGAGATGTGAGATGTGAGATGTGAGATGTGAGATGTGAGATGTGAGATG
>NZ_NAAD01000054.1 GCF_002093115.1 Geothermobacter hydrogeniphilus
CGCTCGATCATCCGCCACATGTTCGCCGGCCAGGGGCGCAAGCTGAAGCGGACGGTGCTGGATGCTGACTTTTCCTCGCTTTGCTGTTTCGGCATCACCCACATCTCAGAGAGGGAATCATGCAGTTAGTCACCTTCGTTTCCGCTATGCTCGGCGGCCTGGTGTTTTTCGGTCTGACGGTGCTGGTCTTCGCTCCCTATGGCTGTGCGCTGCTGGCGCCGTTGTTGTGGCTGCGCCACCGCAGGCTGGAAAAAGTTGCTCAACAGGACGAACGTCCCTGGAGCTGGGGACAGACCCTCCGCCCCATCGCCAGGCGGCTGGTTCTGGGCTATCTGGTCGTCCATCTCGGCTTCTTCGCCTGGCAATGGGGCAAGTGGAATTTCGTCGACAATGCTCACTATGCCGCCAAGCAATACTTTGCCGCCGGACAGGTGACGGCCGCCCAGCGTAAGCTGCTGACCCTGGTTCTTCACCCCGACAACCCCGTCCTCTGGCCGCTGACCAAATTGCAGGAGGCCATCTATCATGTCGGTATCAAATACCTTCCGGAAAACGACGGCGAAAAAGGTCTCTGGCGCAACTCCTGGTTCCTCTACCCCTACACCCGCAGGAACCTGACCCCCTATGGCACCGACCGATTCCATGTGAATCCGCGCATGGTGGCGCTCCTCGACGAAGCCTGGACAACCATCGTAACTCTATGCACCCAGCCCCTTGCCGACCGGCAGATGTACCGGGAATACCTGCTGTCGTTCCCTGTCCTTGCCAATTATTATCGACTGTTCGACGCCTACTACCTGGTGGAGAAAAAGACCGGCATCCGGGCAACGCGCATTATCAAGCATCCAATCTATTTTCCTCGTGAGAAAAGACTGACCGACTGGCTGCTGCGGTTGGAAGAGCAATGGCGGGCCGAACCCGAGGTCTGGGGCAAGGTGCAGAAACACCCGAAAATCGAGGCGGCCAGGTTGATGGCGCTGATACGCCTGCACGGCAATATCATTCGCAGTGAATTGATGGCAGGTCGATTCTCTTGCAATTCACCATTGATCCAGAGCTATCGCGAACTGCGGCGCCGGTTTGCCGGCGACGAGAAAACGAAAGGTGTCATAGAACGGATTTCAAATAAGAAGACACGAGATATTCTTTACGAGATGACCATCCAGAATGGTCAAGCCATGTTTTACAAATATGTCTTACAGGACTTCTGTCACCAGCCGGTGGCAGGAAGGTTTTTCATGGGCAAGGAGATGAAGGACAATTATTTCGGTGACATATTTGCGAATGAACTTTCCGTGATCAAGGAGGCGACCCGTGAGTGAGAACTATGTCAACGACCTGGCAAAGACCGACCCGGAGCTGAATCAGCTCATTCGCGAGCAGATCCAGAACCAGATCGACAACGGCGTCCTGAAGGGACGTGGGAAAGCGAAGGGGACGCCCATGTAATTATACCTTTCTCTCGTTGCTCCTCTATGGCATACTTCCCCCATGCCAAGA
>NZ_NAAD01000055.1 GCF_002093115.1 Geothermobacter hydrogeniphilus
TATATGGTCTCCCCCCTTTTTGCAAGGGCTTTGTGTCGTTAATGACAGGGACAGGATTGCTGCCGTATATCCGGCCTCTTTTTGAGGAAATTTACGTCCTCGGGCCTTAATGATGTGCGCGCGTATCGTCCTTATCGACAGGGCGGTTTCTGCTAACCGTCGGACTTTTCAGGTTTCCGATACGCCGGTCTGACCTGTTTCGTCATTGTACGTTACAGAGCCTTCGCAATTTCTGGTGGGAGAACCCACTTCCCTGTTTTCAGTGAACCGAGGCTAACGAGTCGGTGACGCTGAAGCTGATTGATAAACTGTGTTGTACCTCAAGATGGCCCAGCCGATACGCGCCATCTTATTTGCCACCGCAACGACGGCCTTGTTCCAACCTCGTTCTTTGCGTATTCGATTGATCCAGCGGCTCAAAGAATCATCCTTCCTGACTGCCTGGACAACGACTGCTCGAGCGCCATGGACAAGTTGGCTTCGCAGATAACAATCCCCTCGTTTGCTGATGCCAAGCAGGACATTTTTACCGCCACTGCTGTGCTGACGGGGAACCAGCCCCAGCGACGCAGCGACATCCTGACCGCGGGCATAAATACGGCCATCGCCGATGGTGCTGCGGAATGCGCTGGCTACAATCGGACCAAAACCTGGAATCGTCTGCAACCGTCGGCAAGCATCATCCTGCCGGCTCAAAAGCTCCAGCTCGTTGGTGTAAAAAGCAATATGTTCGTTAAGTTCAACAAGCTGTTCATAGCGCCGCACCAGCAGGTTCCGGAACCGATCACTCAACCCATTTTCCGCATCTTCCAGTAGTTCTGGAATACTTCTGCGTAAAGCTGCGAGTCCTGTGGGCAAAACAATGCCATACTCACCCAGCAGCCCCCGTGTTGAGTTACTTAGGGCTGTCCGGTCTTTAATACACCTGGCGCGCATCCGATGGATAGCCTGCATGTCCTGTTCTTCGGTCGTCTTGATCGCGACAAGCGGCATGGAGGGACGGGTTGACGCCTCGGCAATAGCACGAGCATCGTTGTAGTCGTTTTTATTGCCCCGCAGATAGGGCTTTACATACTGAGGTGGTATCAGCTTGACGTCATGCCCCAGCGCGCGCAGTTCTCGCCCCCAGTAATGGGAACTCGCACAAGCTTCCATGGCCACCTGACAGGGGGGCAACTGGGTGAAGAAATGAATAACCTGATTACGCCGAAGCATCCGTTTTTTGACCTCTTTGAATTGCTCGCTGAAGCAGACAACGTGAAAGACGCTTTTTGCCAAGTCTAGGCCGACAGTGATAATATTCATCTTGGTCTCCTCTCACACCTCGTTGATGGAAAGTTACGTTATCTCCATCATGGCGCCTTGACGCCGATTTAGGTAGTGGGGGGAGACCATTTCATCAACAG
>NZ_NAAD01000056.1 GCF_002093115.1 Geothermobacter hydrogeniphilus
CGCTCGATCATCCGCCACATGTTCGCCGGCCAGGGGCGCAAGCTGAAGCGGACGGCGCTGGATAGACTCATCTTCGAGCCGGACAGGCGCAAAAAGGCGCTCTGTTTCGTGCTCATCGTCTTTTTTGTCTACCACCTCGGTTTCTACATCCAGCAGCGGCAGCAGTGGATGGGGGAGGACAACGCCCATCTCGATGCCAAGGAATACTTTGTCGCCGGGCAGGTACTGTACGGTTTTCGCGCCCTTTTGACCCGCTTCATCCACCCGGACATCGTCGTGCTCTGGCCGCTGAACGCCCTGCAGGAGAAGATTTTCGAGGACGGGACAAAACTGCTGCCGAAACAGGACGGCGAGCGCTACGTCTGGCAGCAGCTGTGGTTTCTCTACCCCTACACCCGCACCCTGCGCGAGACCTGGGATGGAGACCGGCGCAAATACTCGCCCAACATGGTCAAGCTGCTCGACCGCTGCTGGGATTCGCTGCAGGGGATGGCGACCCGGCCCTTCGCCGATGCGCAGATGGAACATGAACAGTACTACCGCAACTTCCCGGCCCTGGCGTTTTATTACAACCTGAACAGGTCTCAGTATCTGGAAAATGCCAATGGCTCTGCTAGGACAATGGCGCAGATGCCTAAACACATCGAACGGCAACAGCGATTGATCGCTTGGCTGGAAGAATTGCGCAACAAGTGGCAGTCCGATCCGGCCATGACCAGGGTTCTGAAGAAACACCCTCTCATTGCAGTTGCTCGCCAAGAAGCCCTCTTAAGCAGCTTATACAATAGTTTAAGGGCCGTCATCCTTAAGAAGCAATTCCGTTGCGACCACCCCTACGTGCAGCTGTACGTCAAGACCCGGGCCGAATTCGTCGGCAGCCGCGAGCACCCTTCGCCGCTGATGCGCCTGCGCAACGCCAAGCAGCGTGCCCTGCACTACGATTCTCAGATCAACTGGGTCGGTGCCCGTTTCTACAAGCGCATGCTGCCGAAATACTGCGGCATCGAGGTGGCGGGGGAGGAAAGCAACACTGAATTTGACAAGTTTATTGGATGGGACGCGAAGGTAAAACGAATTTTCAAAACTGAATTTCAATTGATCGAGGAGGCGGTTCATGGCAACTGAACAGGATTACATTCAGCAGACGGCAAGCAACGACCCGGCGGTAACAGAGGCGGTTCTGCAGGCCATCAAAAACAGCCCGAGTGCCGCTCTCAGTGACCCCTTATTAACTTGCTATGAAAAGGACCGATTGATTAAGTTTCGACAAATCCATGGAGGGGGAGCAGCAAACGGACAAGACCGCG
>NZ_NAAD01000057.1 GCF_002093115.1 Geothermobacter hydrogeniphilus
TCTTGGCATGGGGGAAGTATGCCATAGAGGAGCAACGAGAGAAAGGTATAATTACTTGGGCGTCCCCTTCTTCGCCAAAGAGGATCGCTTCGAGAAACTGGGCCGGGACATTCTTCAGCCCCATGTCCAAAACATCGGTCTGGATCAAGTCGCGCCAGGTTTCAACAGGCGTCGAAAAAGAGACTTCAGTTCCCCGGAAGGCAAAGACGTATTTCGACCCTGCGGTATTGTCTAGATCGACATTTTCGAGCAGCAGGGCCTGAAAGCCGTTCTTTGAGGGTTGGCTGAAGGCTTTGACTTGGTAGCCGGGGACTATAGTTTTGTTTCTGTCCCCTGTGAACAAATCTTCAGAATAAACATCCTCGGCCAAAGCCCCCATATTACCTACAACCTCAATCGTGCCCATTTTTGCCCGCCCTCCTTAAGCGCATGAAGTAAGTTTTGTAACTAATGCGCGAAGAAATATTTCTGAATCGATCTGCTGCCTCATTTTCTGCGAACGAACTAAATAAAACCCTTTCATCAAAATAGTAAGCATGCTCATCCCCAACGCGCCCCCCACCTTCAAAAGGACTATCCCCGACGGGCAATATCAACGCCCAGCGCGGCGAATAGCCCATATACCGCTCCGAATAGGCAATCCGTTCTTTGCTCCGGTTGTCGGTGATCTCCATCCGGTCGGCCCAGATGAATGGCTTTTGCCAGAAGGGCAGGGGGATAGGATTGAGCTTGACGGTGTAGTTGAGCGGCGGCAGGTCGCTGGCGCGGGTGTAGGCCTCCGGCTTATCTCCCTTCCCATAGCGATAGAGGTAGATCTTGCCGTCCGGGCCGTTCATCGCCAGGGTGCTGAGATGTTCGCCGTCGAGCAGGTGGTCGATCATCCACAGGCGGTAGTTTTCGTCATAGCCGGGCCAGACGTTGTCTTCCCAATAGACACTGCCGGGAGCATCGACGGTGCGGACGATCTGCTGCAACGGGCTGCGGGTCAGTTGGTAATACTTCAGCAGTGCGGTCTGAACAATCATGTCGTAGGTGGGAAAGAGCACCACAAAGGCGACCGCCAGCCAGGTGTAGAGCCGGCGGTTAAAGATGACCCGCACCAGCCAGACCACAAAAGCAGCGACCAGCAGGTAACCGACAAACAGCAGCAGGTAAAAAAGCCCCACGAATCCCTCCAGTGAACCTCCTCAACAGTCGGGCAACTGAAAAGGTGTGCCACGACTGCCTCGAGACAACAGCCTCAACAAAAAACCGCGTCAAGAAAAACCCATCACGGCTTTCTGGCGCGGTCTTGTCCGTT
>NZ_NAAD01000058.1 GCF_002093115.1 Geothermobacter hydrogeniphilus
GAGATGTGAGATGTGAGATGTGAGATGTGAGATGTGAGATGTGAGATGTGAGATGGAGAGGATCGAACTGCCAAGCCTTGTCAAGCCCCCTGCGTTGACACCCGCCCCCCTATTAACTAAAATTCCAGCGTTTTGAACCCGCACACCGACAAATCCGCCCCTCATGGCCGCAGACACCGGTTAACAGTGGTCCTGTCGGCCGTCCTGCTGCTTTTTCTCATCCTTTTCGGCCTGCAATTTCACCATTTCCGCACCACCCCCGTCAGCCCGCCGCAGACTGTCGACCTGCATATTGCCGCCGGCAGCAGCTTCAGCCAGATCTGCCGACAGTTGGCCGACAACGGAGTCATCGACCATCCGATCCTGTTCCGTCTGCTCGGCCGACTGACCGGGGTCACTGCCAAACTGCGCGCCGGTGACTACCGGTTTTCGACACCGGCGACTCCCGATGAGATTCTGCAGCGACTGGTCGCCGGGGATGTCCGGCACTTCCGTTTTACCGTCCCGGAGGGTCTGACCCTGGCGGAGATCGCCGTCCGCTACCAGCAGGCCGGGTTCGGCCGCGCCGAAAACCTGTTGCGTGCCGCCGCCGATCCGAAACTGCTGAAACAGCTTGATCCCGGCGTTTCCAGCCTTGAGGGCTATCTCTTTCCCGAAACTTACACCCTGGAGACGACCACCACCCCGCGGCAGCTGCTGCAGGCGATGATCGACCAGTTCAAGCGGCGGGTCGGTTCCGGCCTGCTGGCCGCCGCTGCCCGCCGGGGCCTTGATCGCCGCAAGCTGGTGATTCTGGCCTCAATTGTGCAAAAAGAAGCCGGCAACGATGCGGAGATGCCGCTGATCGCGGCGGTCTTTCACAACCGCCTGCGGCGTCGCATCCCGCTGCAGGCCGATCCGACGGTGATCTACGGCATCAGCAACTTTGACGGCAACCTGACCCGCAGAGACCTCGAAACGCCGACCGCCTACAACACCTACACCCGGGCCGGACTGCCCGCCGGACCGATCGCCAATCCGGGGATGGCAGCCCTCGAAGCCGCCGCGAATCCGGCAGCTGTCGATTATCTCTACTTCGTCGCCCGGGGAGACGGTACGCACGAGTTTTCGCGCACCCTGGCGGAACACAACCGGGCGGTACGAAAATATCAGTTGGGGCGTTAGTACCCCGTAACCCATAATCTTTCGCATCTTGCTGGTTATTTTCCGCGTCAGCTGCGTTGCG
>NZ_NAAD01000059.1 GCF_002093115.1 Geothermobacter hydrogeniphilus
GACGAAAGGGGACGCCCATGTAATTATGTTATTCCCCTGCCCGGCAGATCAATGTCAACCTCATCCGCAATCCCTCGGCCCCGTTCCACCGCCCGGCTTACTGCCGGTTGCGTCATGCCAACCTTTCTGGCCACCTCGGTGACGGTCATGCCCAGTTCCCGTACCGCCCAGTAGCAGAGCAGACTGCGTGCGCGGACATGTGCCGGTCGCTTGCTCGCACTCAACAGATCGTCCCGCGTAACAGCAAAATGTTCAGTGATAAGCTGCAGCAGAGAATCGAAGGTGACTCCCTGCTTCTGGTAACGGGTGCGTTGCTCCAGTTGCTCATCGGCTTCAGCCAGTACCGATGCGACGAAATCGCCATCCCCCAGAATCCGTTCGTCACTTTTGTGCGGCAACGTTGATTTTGGCTGTTCTTTAACCTGAGACCAGCCGCCACTGCTGCGAATCAGGCCGCCACCGACCAGTTCGGGCCGCTTGCCCCGGGCGATCCCCTCGGCAACAAACTCCGCATATTTCTGCCGAGCGGTTGCTCTTCTCTTCCCGAACCAGAGCAGTAGTTCATCGGTGGCCTGCCAGCCGGCTTCAATTTTCCCCAGCAGGCGGCCGTGACCGCACCAGGGATAGTCGGCCAGCTGGTCGAGGGATGACACCTGTCGGGCGCGGATCGGGTTCAAGTGAATGTAGCGCACCAGTTCGAGCAGATAGGTGTCTTCCTGGCAGAGGATCGATTTGTAGCGATTCTGAAACAGATGTCCATGCCGGCGATGGCGGCGGTTGTAGCTGATGGCGTAACCGGTCAGAAGCCGTCGCATCAGCGTGGCGATCGGCACCTCTCCGGTTTTGAGCAGAAGATGGAAATGGTTGGGGATCAAGGCCCAGGCGTAACAGCGGGTCGCAGTCTCCGGCAGGAGCTTGGACAGGCGAGCGACAAAGTCCGAGCGGTCGCTGTCGTCCTTGAAGATCAGACGACGTTCGATTCCGCGACAGATGATGTGATGAAGAGCTCCGGGTGCATCAATGCGGGCTTGTCTTGGCATGGGGGAAGTATGCCATAGAGGAGCAACGAGAGAAAGGTATAATTAC